>JAHQWZ010000082.1 GCA_029856425.1 Candidatus Thorarchaeota archaeon | reverse complement strand
AGCAATTGTGCTCTACATTGACAATCCCACGCTACTCGTCTTCCCATTCGCAGTTGTAGTGTTCCCACTCTTTGTGAGAGCGATTGGAGTCATTTCATCCATGATTGGCACCTTTATGGTCCCAGTCTGGCCACGGCTTCTCAGGAAGTCTGCAGTCTATGCGGAGAAAGCAATGTTTCTTTCTTATGAAGCATCCAGCGCATTTACAATTATACTGTCAATGATGCTTTCATGGTTCTATGTTGGAGACCTCAGATTTGGTATACTGATTGCCACTGGTGTCATGTTGGCAGTATCGTTCAATCCAATCACGAGCTACTTCACATCACTCAAAAAGCCTCCAGTTCAGGAGATCGTTAAATCTGCTGATACTGGTTATGCGACATTCATCCTCTCTGGGCTTGTTGCGGGCTATGAGTCGACTGTAGCTGCTCTTGTAGTGATTGTTGCGACATTTGGTATTTCAGCCATGCTTTTCCTAGCTCCAGTCGCAGCTGCTGTGCCGTGGTTTATTGATGGTATTTTTGGTAATCTCTGGACTCTCTATGGCATTGCCTTGATTGGTATTGGAATGCTTTCCCACACTGGCAATAATGTAGCGATGGACTCATACGGTCCAATCAGTGATAATGCAGCAGGAATAGGTGAACTCTCACCGGGCGACTTTGATGCCACAGCAATGAAGACAATGGCAGAGCTCGATGCTGTTGGGAATACGACCAAAGCCATCACAAAAGGAGTTGCTATTGCATCTGCAGTGATTGCAGCAGTCAGCCTCTTCGACAGTTTTGTTGTTGTCGCTGGTATAGAGCATCTCCTCATGGACGACCCACTTGTCTTCTCTGGACTTTTACTTGGTGCTGCTCTTCCATGGCTCTTCTCAGCCTTGAACATTAAAGCAGTTACACGAGCAGCCGGTCAGATGGTTATGGAAGTGCGAAGGCAGTTTAAGATACCTGGAATACTAGAGGGCACTAAGAAGCCCGACTATGACCGAGCAGTTGACATTTCTACGACTGCGGCTCAGAAAGAACTGATTTCCCTAGCAGCTCTCACTCTATCCATACCAATCATGGTCGGAATCCTATTTGGTGTGAGCGCTCTCGGTGGATTCTTAGGTGGCATCATTGTGTCTGGTCAACTCCTAGCTGTGTTCATGTCGAATGCAGGTGGGGCGTGGGACAACGCAAAGAAATGCATTGAAGATGAGCCTTGCAGCATTGATAACAACACAGGCAAGGGGTCGGAGAGGCACAAGTGCGGGGTCGTTGGCGACACCATCGGTGACCCGCTCAAGGACACTGCTGGTCCAGCACTCAATCCCATGATTAAGGTGGTCAACCTATTGGCCTTAATCCTAGCTCCATTATTAGTCCAGTTCACCTTTGGAGCCGATGCGACAACCAACCTAGTTCTCGTAGCTGTGCTGTTCATCTTATTCGTCCTTACTGTTTGGGCCATTCGCAAGAGCACCAAGCCTGCTGACTTTGGCATGGAAACTCCCGTTGAAGCCATGGCCGAGGCACAGAACGTCTAGATTGGACAACCTTTGAGGGTGGCAAGCAATGCCACCTTCTCTCGTTTTTTCTTTCAACTTCATTGTAAACCAAAGCAAATTCCCAGCGAAAATGTCCTTCAATCGACATGCTTTTCTTGACTCACTGCAATACAACATCACAAATAGGCCAATGCCTGATAGCAAAGAGGTCAGGGAGTGTTGATATGGAAGATGAGTTAGTTCCTGACAGCTGTTTTCAAGGACATGAGTTCACAGTGTGGTCTCTGGCCTTCACACCTGATAGCAGATACATAATTTCAGGGGGCCAGGATGCTACAATCAGAGTCTGGGACTTGCATTCAGGCAGTCTAGTCCATATACTGATTGGACACCGGGGGGCTGTCTATGGACTCTCCATGATGGCTGATGGAGTTCGGATTGTTTCTGTTGCCGCTATGGACCTCGCTGTGCGAATATGGGACATAGAGGAAGGCGCGCCGATAAGCGCCCTCGCTCCAAACTCGGCTCACGTGAATGCGGTCGCATCATCTCCAGACAATCGATATGTTGTGACTGGTGGAGATGATGGGAAGGCAAGGATATGGGATATAGACAGCGGGATTCTACTGAGAGTCCTTGATCACGCACGAAGCATCTACTCAATAACAATCTCACCAGATGGGAGGCATCTAGTAATCGGCTCAAAGACGACAGCTGGAATCGAAGAAAAGGGACTAATCTGGGTCTGGGATTTCGAGCTCGGAATTCTACTTCACACACTTGAAGGCCATAAAGGCCATGTCACATCTCTTGCTATGACTGCAGATTCGAGATACATCTTATCAGGAGGTCAGGATGGCACTGTTCGTCTCTGGGACCTTGAAACTGGTACTCTCCTGTATATCATGGCTGGACATGGAGGTCCGGTGTTGAATGTCACAGTGACACCAGATGGTCGTCACATCATCAGTGGTTCAAGTGATAATACGCTTCGTCTATGGCAATTACATGGAGGAGTGTTCATCCATTCAATAGAACATACAGAGAACGTTCATGCAGTTGCGGTGAGCGCCAATGGAAGACACGTTGCCACAGGCGATGTAGAAGGAAATGTACAGGTTTGGGACTTCCGTGTTGGGACCAGTTGGATTGATGACTCTGCTGATAGGGCTGAGGCAAAGAAGGCTGAGCTTGAAGCGTTCAGAGAGGTTCAGCTCAGAAAGGTGATAAACCGGTACGAAACATTGCCACTTGATAGACTAAAGACACTCTTGCGTTTTGAGACTATGCCTGAACTAGAAGACTGGTTGCTTGAGCTTCCTGTAGATACGCCGGTCAAGATTGACGGCGACTTGTTGATAATTCGAAAGCAGGCTCAATAGGATTGTTGCAAGACTCACACATAAGCCGCGTGAAACCAAAGTCTATTATTACCCCAATACAGGTTCTTCTATCCGCTCTCCAACTTCGATTCGACCAAGAGGAATCAAGATGAAGCCAAAAGTTGCGAATCTATTTCTAATGACGCTCCTATTGAGTTCCTTCCTTTTTCCAGTAGGAGTCTCTGCTGCTACAGATTCAACTATCGTGATTATTGAGCGTGTTGATTACCTGTCAGTGAACCGAAATTGGGATGACATATCCTTGTTGTATGAAGATCAGTTTCATGACGCTGGCGAGGTAGATGAAGAGATAGAACGCATTCATTCACTCGTACCAGAATTAGTGGATTTGGAGGTTGTTGGTCAGAGCTATGAGGGATTGAATATCAGCGTAGTTCGCATCACAAATGAACAGAATCCGGTGCAGAAGGCTAAGACCCTTGTTGTTGCTCATCACCACGGAAGGGAGCAAATTACAATTGAGATGGCACTTCGTTTTATTCTAAAGCTTCTGAATCTCTATGGAGTGGACGACACCATAACAAGCTACGTAGATACTCAAGAGATATACATCATTCCTACAATCAATCCAGATACTCTTGATCCGATTGTTAATGGAGGTAACCTTTGGTTGCGAAAAAACCTGCACCCCTTCAACGACGACGGTGATGATGAAACTGATGAGGATTCCTGCGAAGATGTCAATGGTGATGGAGCAATCTATGGACGTGATGTCTATACAAAGACCGGACCTGGGGGTTCGCTTGAGTATCAATATACCTACTATGAAGGCATTGACAACGACGGTGATGGTCAAATCAACGAGGATCCAATTGGATATGTTGACTTGAATCGTAACTATCCAACTGGATGGGGCACAGATGATGCTTCATCGCCTGACCCACTCTCTCAGGTCTTTAGGGGGACTTCATCCTTTTCCGAGCCAGAAACGCAGGTATTCCGTGATTTTGCACTTCAGCATAGATTCACTATGGCCTACTCTCTTCATTCTGGTATTAACGCTACTTATTTCCCGGCCTATGATTCTAACAATTGGGTGGAGCCCAGCATCTATTACCAGATTGTGCAAGACTTCAATTCATTCATGACTGAGGGCTTTAATGACATTCCAGGATATCCGGGCGTCACAGATTCAGCGCCGCATTCCATTGAACGCTATGCCTACTCTGGATACTGGGAAGACTGGATGTATGCTACGCGAGGAACCACTGCCCCTATCACCTTCGAGCTCTATCATAATGCCACAGTTGATGAGCCTGAAATGTTTACAGTCATCGAAGATAACTCCACTCACTATATAGAGGAGTGGAATGGCATCTATGGCTATTTTGCACCGGTTGCGTCTGCAATTGAGGATACATGGCATGATATGATGCCTGGTTTTGACTACCTGCTTGAGAACACTCCATACTTAACAGCAGCGAATCCTACAGTTTCTGGCGGTCTGAATGAGGGAGAATCAGTGACCGTGGGGGTGTCTTTGACCTGTCAGAGCATCCTATTCGATACCACAGACCCAATCTATAGCCTGATTGATTATGGTGGCCCTACTCTTACTGAAATTACAATCTCGACTCCCATAATAGACGCTGGAGAAACCAGGTCGCAATCGACATCATTCGATTTACCCATAAATTTAGCAACCTCCTCAGTTTCACTCTATGTAGGCAACAACTTCACTGGCTATATCCATCTTCGATTATCAGCAGGCACTGCGCCTCCCTTCGATTTGCTCCCAATAGTAGCCATAGGAAGTGTGGCATTCGTAGCTCTGGTGATAGTATTTGTCTGGAAGCGAACTTGATGCAGTGAACTGAAGGATCGCAAAGATACGGGCCAAATTTGGCTCACATTCCTTCATATAGTACGAGAATTGTCTGGTCTATTAGATTCATATCCATGCACTGCATTTGTGAATCAAATTAGAGGGCAAATGGAATGAATCACAACGAACCAGGACCAGATCTCTCACAATTTGATAAAAGGCAGCGATGCTACCTGAATCTGAGCTGTGTCTTTGTTATTCTTGCTTTTACAGTTCTTATAGCGAATCCCGTCTGGGGTTTTGTATTTTCGCTGCTGTTCTTTGCTGCAGCTTTAGTATTGCTTTGGGCATGTTTCTCACACAAAATCTAGAGAACCGATAATAATACACTCACACCGAATTAGCTATTCTTGTTTGCCAATAATAAGAAGTTGGGGTTCCGGTTCAGTTTCAAAAGGAAAGTAGGTATTCGCGTGGTTATTCCCCGAAAGTCGGGAAATCCGACAATCTGGAGGGGAGATTGTTTTTGAAGATACTGAACCGGTCCCCTGACTAGTCCCAGATTGGGTTATTCTAATAAAGCTACAGTTTGGGGAAAATGCGGCAAAAAGACGAGAGATGATTCTTGGTTGAGCCAAAAAGAGAATCCACTAGATAGCCGAGGAACTGTCCCCCAAGGGGACTAGTATCCCCATTCCTGTCCCAATCTCTGTCTATACCAACGTTGGCCTCGTTTGGTGAGTGAGTATTTGCCGCCTAGCTCTTGGATTAGACCCATGCCGATCATGTTCTGAATCACGCCGAAGAGTTTGTCATCAGAGGCTCCTGTGGCTTTCTGGAGCTTCGGGAAGTCCATGTTCCCTTCTCTTTTCAAGTGCTGGGCAATATCAAACTTGCCAACTGCTCGAGTTTCTCTTCGAGTCACTACATTTCCGCAATTGGTACAGAGCAGGTCACCCTTGAGGTCGTCTCTAGCTACCTCTTTGCTGCCACAGACGGGGCAGGTTGCCTTTGAGAATCTAAGGCTTCTTCTATGCGACATTGCTTTGACCACGCGACTCTGGTTCGGCCCTCTTGATAAAACTAGCGACATAAACGTTGAATGAGTTTCCTACCGATGGTCACTGTGTGACCAAAACTACGGCCACGGGTTCTCACTAATAGCATATGTAGTGACCAGTCCATAATGTCTTGTGAGCAAACATGGCACAACTACGCAACTCTCGCAACTCAATCATAGAGCATACTCGAAGGAATACACGAATCCGCTCTGATGGGGCAATTGCATACGCCTGCAGTACAGTTGGACGGCAGAGAGTGAATGAGCAAATACCATCACTTATCTTAGGAGCGATTACACGAAGTGACGAGCCAGGAAGGACAACTATTGCAAAATGAGCCAGTGGAAACAAAAGTAACAGAGTCGGCGTATCGTCGATTGCTTGGACGCAATGACTTTACTCGTCTCTTGAGTGGACAGCTTGTATCGAATGCAGGTTCATCAATAAGCTATCTAGCGCTCCTCTTCTTTGCGTTTGATATTTCAGGGACTGCTACAGCTATGGCTATACTTGCAATGGTTGAAGTATTTCCCCTCATTGCGTTCTCTGGACTTATTGGCGTATATGTGGACAGGTGGGACCGCAAGAAAATCATGATAGGAGCGGACTTCGTTCGCGCTGCGCTCATATTGCTCTTCCCATTTGTCACACTCTTCCCCAGCTACTTGCCGCCAATCTATTGGCTCTACATTCTCGCCTTTATCTATTCCTCAGTGAATGCATTCTTTTATCCAGCGCGTAGCGCGGCAATTCCATCTCTTGTTGAAACAAAGGATCTCGTAACTGCAAATTCACTCTCTACAATGACTTTCCAGATTATCTCTTTGATTGTGACTCCTCTAGGCGGAGTTTTAGTTGCTCTCTTGAGACCTGATTACTTCCTAGCATTCTTCATCGATGGCACGACCTTCCTCTTGTCGGTGGCTTTTCTGTGGGGTATCAAAACCCCGCTCAAGCCTAAGAAAGTAGCAGATCGGGAGGTCCCTTTCATAAAAGAGATTCTGGAAGGAGCCATGATTATTCGAACAAGCGGACTGATGAGCTTCATCATTGGCATGTTCACAGTTCTGAGTCTTGGTTCTGGCATGGTCAATGCACTAGTAATCCCATTCTTTGAGGGTGAATTGGGATTCGACTCAATTCAATTCTCACTACTACTAAGTGGGAGCGCGGTTTCAGGCCTCCTCTCAGCTCTCTATCTAGGAAATAGAAGTCAACTATCAAAGCCCCTCTATATCATAACGGCCGCAATGATTTGGGCCGGTGCTGTTATCCTTGGAATGTCTCTTATCTCGAACTTCATAGGTGCCCTATTGCTTTTCTCGTCAATCGGACTAATCAACGTTTCAATTGGAGTTCCTGCTAATGCATTAATTCAGGAACTAATCGAGGGAGATAAACTAGGTCGGGTTTTTTCCTTTGAAAGCATCATGATTAACATCGCACTCGTCATAGGCATGGGTTTTGGAGGCGTCTGGGCAGATGCAGTCGGTTCTAGTCGACCGCCGTTTTTCCTTGGGGGATTAGTGATTGCATTAGTTGGTGTGGTTGGTGCGCTAGTGGTGGCAAGACTGCGCCTACATTCCCAGATTGATGAGATCAGATCAGTGCGAGAGGCAGAAGTAATTGCTGCGATTCCGCAAAGAGAGGAAGAGGTCATGGAGGAGATTCAGAAAATTGCGGACCTCCCCGATGACGTGCCTACCTCATGAATCATCAGCGATAAGCCGTTTGAAAAAGGCCTCATAATCAATTTCAAAGGCTACTCTTGATCCTGGCCGCACTCGAGTACCTGTATCGTCAAATTCGACATACCGTTGCGTAGTCAGCTCCTTGAGGTCTTCACGCACACCCCTTCTAGTCTTGCGTCTCAATTCGCGGACTCGATCCATTGACACCCATCCGCCCTCCTGATAGGCGAGGGTGATAACCACAAGGAGTGTTGCAGCAAGCCTATCCGGAAGTATCGACTCTTCAAGTAACTGCTCACTGCGGACTACTGCATCCAAATAGAATACATGGTCGATTGGATTGTGTCTGATTCTAAGTCCGACTTGTGAAAGCCTTCTATCCAGTGAGCCAAGTCGCTGGA
>JAHQWZ010000081.1 GCA_029856425.1 Candidatus Thorarchaeota archaeon | reverse complement strand
TTGGAACATCCCTTAAGTCATACATTCACCCCAAGACGATATACAAATGGTGTCAGAAAGTAGAATATCCTTGGCGAAAGGTGTATCCTGCAACTCTCCAGAGGAAGTTCTCTTGGGTCGAGGACGTTTAGTTAATCGTTCTACAATCTAAGCGACTTCAAGGGATCTTCAGCTAGTCTGTCCTGCAGAATGTATGTCCTGATTCTTCTCTCAATTTCATCCCTTGTTTCTCTAAATGTAAAGAGAATCTCCTCATAGGTGCCTTCAAAGGCTGCAGGATCCTCTAATGACCAATGGTCAATTGCCTTGGCTCCAGGAAATGAGGGACACTCCTGTTTTGCATTGTCACATACAGTAACTACCAAGTCAAACTCCTGTCCTGCAAATTTGTCCATTGTCTTCGGAAAAAGTCCCTCGATACCGGCACCACGTTCTTTCAAGACTTCCAGTGCGAATGAGTTCACCTCAGAGGCTGGATGTGTGCCGGCGCTATAGGCTTCAAACTTGCCTCCACCCAATAATCTCAGCAAGGCCTCAGAAATCTGGCTTCGCGCCGAATTTCCAGTACAGAGGAATAGAACTCTCTTCACTGGTTGTTTTCTCCTGAAGATGTGAAAGGCTATAGCCATTTAACCTGGATGCATAAGAAACATAGTCATCATCGAGGTGGATTGAAGGAAACTTGCACAGAATCAATACTTTCACCCAAGACATCCGGGTCGATACTACCGAGATCTAGATGACTGGACTCCACTATATGTTTAATCTCACGTGGTTCAAATCCCATAATTCGTGCAATTGTAGCATCGACCGACGCAGGTTTATGTCCCAAGATAAAGGTGCCAAGTGGCCTCGTCTTCGGTCCGTTCCACCCCTCTACGCCAATCCTTGCATCAACAATGCACAGGTCTGGTTCTATGAGTTGATTCAGGTCAATAATCACATCGTCAATATCAGGATGATAGAAAGATTGATCCTTCCTAGGGAGAACCCCAAATTGGTTCTTCAAGGCCCCGGTTATGAAAGTCAGATAATGAGTCTTAGCCGCAGCCACAGTGACATAGTAATGTTGCTTGACTAGCAGGTCTGGCAGCTCTGGATTGTCGAAATATCTGCCCTTGAAATTTGCTTTCAAGAGGGGTGATTTGCTGAGATTAACCAGGGAAAAATCAAATCCCTCGTCTAACAATGTGCTCTCGAGATCAGTATACCCAAACTTCTCAAAGGCTTCATCAGCATACTTGCTCTGACTATCTGATTCAATTATCTTAATCGCTAGCCCTTGGTCAGTTTCAAGAATGAGTCGAGTTATAGCTTCAACAACCTTCACATCTGTGACAGAATGACCTGTTCCATCAGAAATCGTGCAGATGTTCGGTTTGATGATTACGGGTGATCTCAGGTCTGATAACCCACCAATGAGTTCCAGACCTTCATTCAGTGTCTTCTTGAAACTATCCTTGTGCTTCACTATAGCGACCGAAGCCATCGTTGAATTCCTCTCTACTCCACTGGACCGTGAACTAGTCTTAAGATTTGAGTCTTCAAAGACTTATGCGAATCAATCAGTCATGGGATGCCAATAGGGAATCGCTTTTCAATACCTGATATATTCGCAGAATTGGTGCACATTGAAGGAAGATTGGAAATACAACGGCCCCATTTTTGACGCGCACACACACATAGGGCATACTGAAGACCTTTACAAGATGGTGCAGATAGAAGAGGAGTTCCGGGTTGCATCGCAGGTTGCAATCGTACACGGAGAAGGCAATCTCACACCAATAAGGAAGCAATTCCCGAAAAGGTTCGTTTTTGCCAAATATCTATCTCTAAGTGATGTCGCACACTTCGAAGTTGACAAAGTGATCGCTGTTATCGAGAGGATCAAGTCGGAAGGTTACGGACTAGCGAAGATGTGGTTCGGTCCTCGTTGGAGGGACTACTATCAAGAAGTCCCAGACAATTTCAGGATTGATGACCTACGCCTAGATCCAATCTTTCAAGCCCTTGAGGATCACAACGTTCCTCTTCTGCTCCATGTTGCCGATCCCGATACATACTATGATTTACACTATCAAGACAAAAAGAAGTACGGCACCAAGACTGAAAGTCTTGCTCAGCTTGAGAATGTTATAGAACGTCATCCACACCTTGTCTTTCAGCTCCCGCACTTCGGCTCTCAGCCGGAGATACATCGCCTCTCGAATCTTGCCAAATGGTTGGACCGATTCTCGAACGTCATTCTTGATACAGCATCCTCACGGTGGATGGCAAGAGAGCTCAGCAAGGATGTCAACAAGGCGCGTGGGTTTCTGACGAAATACTCTGACAGAGTCATGTTTGGCACTGATTTGTCAACAAACAGGGGCAGTCAGGATTACTTTGCCGGGAGATATCTTGCTCAAAGGCTCCTATGGGAAACAAACGTCCGAGAGAAGCCTCTGCCATTCGATGATGCTGACACAAAAGACTCTGGTGGGACGTTCATTAACGGGCTTGATCTGCCTGTTTCAGTCCTTAGCAAGCTCTACTGGGAGAACGCTGTCAGAATTCATGGCATACCAAAATGAGCGGCAGGGTGCAAGTACTTCAATCTCTTTTTGCGTAAATAACCTCGGCAATCTTCTCAAGTGGGATTATGACTCTAACTTCATCGGTACCAAACTGGGACTTCTCATCCCCTGTAGCTACCCTTCCAACCTCGACGTAGTTCCTCGTGACAAGTTTAATTATGCCCTTGACCACTTTGTGATGCGCTCTATCAGTAATGGCATCTACGACCAGCTGTACTGGAACTTTATCATTCATGAGATCTTGGAACTTGTTCATCATTGTTGCTCATCTCTCCATGTCAAGATGCCTTTAATCCGACTTATAGTTTAAGCTTTGGCATCACAAATCAGGAACCTTGACTTTTTCTCCCTGGTCGATAAAGAGAATTGGGGGTAGCGATGTTTTGCCAACAGTTCGCTAGTTTAGCAGTGCTACGCCCCAACTATTGACCTCGTGAAGCCATCTAGAATATCAGAATCAGCAGCATGTAGTCACCGGCGCCTCTGTAAGCACTAGCCATCACATAGAAGAGGTAGTTGTAATTGTAGACGTAGCCTTTCACCTGATAGCCAGTTGAAGGTGAGTATTTGGGTGACCTAGCGTAGCATATCTCCTGGGGTCTTGATGAGTAACCTCTGGCGTAATATGTAGATGTTGTAGGCGCTCTCTCCCATCGTACATATAGATCGAAGTCGTTACCATCAGGTCCAGCTAAGAATGCCCAGCCAATCATATAGCCTTCTGACTGACCTCCTTTGAGGCTGAACGTGTCTGTGCGATCCGAAGAATAGCTAAGTGAGTTGGTGATTGTGTTTGCTCTGTCAGCCCTTCCGTAGATGACAGCTAGCTTCCAATTGCTACTGCCTTTCCATGAGTAAACCTTGAAGTAAAGACGGCCCTTTCCTCGTACTGTTACCTTCTCCATTGAATCAGCTGTCAAGCTGGATGCTGCATAGGGGTATGATGGTGTGGAATGCCATTTCACATAGAGGTCAACGTCTGCACCGGGCTCGTTGCCAACTAGTACGACAGTATGATCGCCAAAGGGGACATCGACATAACCAATGTAGGAAGTTCCCGTGCTGTATAATGAACCTGAAAACTGAGCCTCACTCCTGCCCTGATTAGCCTCTTCATAGAAGAAGCGCAGAAAGCCAGCAGTTGTTTTCACTGCTATGGGCAAGAGATTACTTGCGGCATGCCAGTAGTTGTTGTTACCCGAATTGGCGGCACCGTTCACGTACGTGTGATAGCTATAACTCTGCCCAGCATTGAAGCGAACCCAGCCGCTTGCACTAGTGGCCTTGTCATAGTAGCCCGGACCATTGATTCCTTTGATGTATGTTTCCTTTCCGTTAATGTATCTCTCATAGTCTTCATGCCCCGCTTGCTCCCAAGCCCAGATGTGTGCATGATGGGGAACTGTGAGGTCCTGGAGCACATGGATTGCAGCTCCTAGATTGTAATATGCTTCTTCCCTATTACCCCCTTTGTAAAGGTCCACAGCCTTGTCAAAGTACCCCTGAGCATAGCTACCTGCACCTTGGAATAACAGATTGAAGCCGAAGCCAGTTGTTGGATCACAATAGTGACCCTTGGCGGCAACAGGCAAATCTGCAATGACTCCTTCTCCCCAGTCTGCGTCGTAGGACCCTTCCTGCAATTTCTCGAAGTATGAGCTGGCTTCCGAGCTTATTTTTGAGTATCCATCCGAGCTAAGAATGCTGATGGCTCGGAATGTTATCCAATCATGAGGGTCATTACCCGTCTTGTCGTAGCGAACTCCACTGGAGTTGCCATAAGCAGCTACAGGCGTGACAGTGACCGTCATGAGTAGTATCAGAATGGTAACAGATACCATTATGCCTAAACGTATGCGTCTGTAATCTTCCATTTCTTCTCCTCAATTAGACGATTGACTATGAGAGCAGACCTTAGGAAAACTAGGACAAAGAATTGGGATATTGAGGTGGCGGCACTGATTGCTAACTCTCCCACAGTCATTTGAATATTGGATTTTTCCGTACTTAAACCTTGAGCGGCGTGAACTGGGCTGTTTTATTCACTGATATAGAAGAAATGGTGCGTTCGCCGGGATTCGAAACAGGGCTGCAAAGATTGGACTGGCCATTGAAGAATGAAGGAGAATGAATATCCCGATGGTCATCCAATAACTGAGTCTATATAGGACAGAAGCAGCTGATTGACAAAGAATGTTAGCAGAATGAGGAAAAGGGAGCTGATTGCTTTGGCGGCTATCCACAGAGTCGAGGGCCATGTCTTCATCTTTTCCACCTGTTCAAAGAGCATAGTGAGTTGAAGACTCACAAGGGTAAGCTGCTGAGATGGAATGTCAGACTTTGTAGGTGAGGATGAGAGAATGCCGCGGATGCTAGACAGAACCGCATTGACCTCTCTACTGACTTGGGACAAATGTTTCTTCTTCTCTTCCTCTAGGATATTATGAATGTAGTATTGAGGGACCAGAAAGAATACGCAAATGGTCAAAATTGCTAACGCTAATCCTGTTGTGGGAATCAATGCAAATAAGGGACTACTTGAGCTCAGATTGTGCACAAGATAAGCGAGGAGGGGAATCAAGAGTATTAGCAACAGAGAAAACATGAACACGCCTCTCAAGAGTACCTCGGAGAACGAAACAAGTCCGCCTGCACGATCGGGGGAGATTGGTTCCACTGAAATCTCCAGCTTTCGTCCGATGTCCTTTGAAACCGACATAACTACCACACCAAGCCAGATGGCCACTCCGAACAATGGAAGCATTATGAGGCTGAACTCGATTATGGATAGGTAGAGCCAGATCGGTGACAATGGGTCAACAGGGAATAAAGCGTTAGGCATTGTTGGCATCACGAAGAAGAAAATCGAAGCTATTGCTAGAGCCATAAATGGAAGGCCAAGCAAAAAGCCCCGCGCGTTGCTCATCTTGTTTGTGAGATTCTCGAGATACATCTCGTATTCATCATCATCGATTAAAAAGACATAACGGATCTCTCTGAGCCTCTTGTCCAAGGTCCTATAGTAACTGTAAAGGAAGAAGAGCCCAACTGTAATTAGTAATGAAAAATCCAGCTGCACCAGATGCATAAATGAGAAGAAGACCTGTGTTGTCTGTCCTGTTAGCAGCGAAAGTAGAAAAAAACCAACATAAGTCAATACACCCACGAGTATCATCGTATAACCGATTTTCATTGGTGCCCTTGAAATCAAAGCTACTACAGGGTGCATCTTAGAACTGGGTCCATAAGTCCCCTTTTGCATCTAACTCAACTCGCCAAAGGGGTACTAGATGCCAACTTCCTTTTCAATCTTGCATATGACTGCTCGGAAGATTACGATTTGTCGTTATTCGGATTGTTCTGGAATCAAAAGTGGTACGCTCGCCGGGATTCGTCGGTGGATTTTCAATTTGTAAGTCTGTTTCAGTGAGGCTGCAACTACTCTCTCTTCCTATTAATTTCGTGAAACTGCTTACTGACATAAAGAAAGATCACACTTGTCACCAATAATGCGAAAATGCTAGCCTCCATTGGTAAGGTATTGGTTTCAACACCCATGCCTTGTCGTATTAGAATCAGAGTATGGGTCAGTGGTGAAATTACTGCAAGCGCCTGACCAAGAGGAGGCAGTGTGGATATTGGAATGAAAATACCACTTATGAACAGCAACGGGATGCGGACAAAGTTGAGCGGCATCATGATATTCCCAACGGACTTAGTTGGAAAAGAGGCAAACATTATGCCCATGGCTGCAAAAGCCACGCAAGATAGTATAATGCCAAGTAGGAAGGGAACTATGCTCACGATCGAAACTTGAAACAGTGCAAACCCAACTATGAGAGGGAGTATTGAAACCAGAAGGCCGAAGAAAATACCGGCCAAGGATTTCCCTAAAATCACTGACATGAGTGACATTGGAGCACTAAGGTATCTATCGAATGTCTTCATTCTTCTCTCGAGTGGAATGACAACTGGGCCAACGGTGGAAGATGCCCAGAATACAGTCTGGGAGAATAAGACTGGCAGCATCTCATCAATGCTAAGATTTCTACCTACTGTAAAGGTGAAGAAGAGTGCAAAGGGGAAAAGCACACCGAACATTAGTGTGGGCGGTGAGATGTAGTATGCACGAATGTCCTTCCATCCGATTGCCCACGCACGTGACGATTCCTTCTTGAATCTCTCAAAAATCCCCGAATTATTACTCATTTTATCTTCCTCCTGCCTTAGAGCCCCTTTTTCCCTGTTTGGGCCGCTCTACTATGCTCTCGCCAGTTAATTCCAAAAACACATCTTCAAGACTAGGGCTCAGGGTGTTAATGCTTAGAATTCTTTCATCATGTTGAACTATGAAATCGAAGAGATCTGAAAAGGCTGCTGGAGGATTCAAAGTATAGAGCCTGACCTTCTCTCCAATTTTCTTAATTTCATGAACAGCTTGAAGCGTCTTCAAATCATCAACTAGGGAGGGTCGTTGATCGGCAAAGATCACTTCAAGTGAATGTACTCGTTCTATGGTTTGTTTCAAATTCTCAGGGGTGTCAATCACACCAATCTTCCCCTGATTTATGATTGCCACTCTATCACACAGTTCATTCGCCTCATTCATATTATGAGTAGTAAGGAATATTGTTGTCCCTGTTGCATTCAGCTCACGAATGAGGCGTCGTATTATTCTAACACTCTGGACATCTAGAGCTGCAGTAGGCTCATCAAGGAAGAGCACCTTGGCATCATTCACTAAGGCCATTGCGATTGTCAGTCGTCTCTTCATTCCTCCCGAAAAGTCACTTACACTCTCGTTCTTTACATCAAACAGCCCAAACTTCTCCAAAAGCTCTTGAGCACGCTCCGCACGTGTCCCTTTGGGAACACCGTATAGTTTTGCTGTGAAGATTAGATTCTCCCATGCTGTCAATTCATTGTAGACATTGGAGAGGTCCGTGACCACTCCCAATTGCTCCTTTGCCTGAAATGCCTGGGTCTGAATATTGTATCCCATGATCTCGGCATTTCCTTCTGTTGGAGTAGAAATACCAGTTAACATCCTGGTAGTTGTAGTCTTTCCGGCACCATTAGGTCCAAGGAATCCAAACACCTCTCCTTGCTGAACTTCGAAATTGATGTGGTCCACTGCAACAAATTCTCCAAACTTCTTCGTTAGGTTCTCGGCCTTGACAGCATGTGTCATGAATTTCCCTCTCAAGGAATCCTTGTATGCAGCTGGATTCAATACCGCTGAGAATGAATCAAGTTTTGTAGGTTTTGCAAGTTAGAAATA
>JAHQWZ010000080.1 GCA_029856425.1 Candidatus Thorarchaeota archaeon | reverse complement strand
CGCAGAGCGATAAAGCTAGATTCGCCAAGTATTCTGGTTCATCCATCGTCAGATGGCTGATAGCAGGAATCCTCCTTATTCTACTCTGGGCCATCATTGCATTCTTCTCTCGAAGCACCATTATTGAGGTAGTTGATGCTTTCATCAGGTTGGCCACTGTAGGCGATAGCCAAGGATTTCTCCTCATAGACCATATAGCTCAAAGTGTGTTCATCGTAACGGTGGGATTCTGCGTGGCTGCAATCACAGCTATACCACTTGGCATCGCTATAGGACGATATAGGGTGGTCGATTCTGTTCTTGGACCGGTTGTCGAGGCTATGCGGCCAATTCCACCTATAGCATGGATTCCGCTCTCGCTTCTGATTTTCGCCAGTCTTCTCTACTCACAGATTTTCATAATTTGGGTTGGTGCTTTCTTTCCGATTCTCATCAATACCACAACCGGAGTGAAACGGACTGAACCGGTTCATGTAGACGTTGCCAAGACATTCGGGGCATCAGAATCACAGATTCTCGGTTCGGTAGTGATTCCTTCAGCAGCACCAGAGGTCTTTGCTGGGATGAGAATTGGCTTTGGGATTGGATGGATGTGTCTTGTAGCTGCGGAAATGATAGGCAGCAATAAGGGCTTAGGCTATCTCATTTGGACAATGCAACAAGTTGGATGGACAGGCGCTGTTATCTCAAGCATGCTAGTGATTGGTGTTATTGGATTTGCAGTCAGCTTTCTTCTACTACTGATTGAACGAAAGCTTCTCAAGTGGCGGCAGGAGGTTTCTGTGTAGCCTTTCGACTCATCGCCTTTTCCTGTTCGACCTCAAGTACTTCCAGTATCTTTGCTCGATATTCCAGACTCTCATGAGAGGTCCTATTGCGTGGCCTGGGAAGATCAATATCATAAGATGTGATAATTCGTGATGGGATGTTGCTCATTACTAGAATTCGATCAGACATGAAAACAGATTCATCTACGTTGTGTGACACAAACAAAACGGTTGAACCGGTCTCCTCCGTAATTCTCAGGAATTCTGCTTGAAGGTAATTCCTTGTCTGTAGATCCAGATTTGAGAGAGCCTCATCAGCCACAAGAATATCTGGTTTTATTATCAGACTCCTCGCCATTTCGGTCCGCCGTGCTTGACCCCCTGATATCTCATGTGGAAGATTATCTTCCAGGCCTTCTATTCCGACGATTTTAATTATCTCATCAGAGAGTTTTCTTCTCTCCGAGAGATTGGATCCAGCAATCTCCAATCCGTATTCTATGTTCTGGCGGACTGTTCTCCATGGGAAAAGCGACTCCTGCTGAAAGATAAAGCCAACTCGATTATGACCTGGCCCCACTGGAACACCATCTATCGCGACTTCTCCCTCATCAGGCTCAAGAAGGCCTGCGATTATTTTTAGCAGAGTTGTCTTGCCGCATCCTGAAGGTCCTAGGACACTCAGGAATTCTCCATCTTTCACCTCAAATGAAACTCCATCGAGGATTCTAGTTACTCCGCCTTCGCCATTTGGATAGGCTTTTACAATATTACGAACTGAGAGTGTAGGCAAGGTGTCACCAAGCTAAATCACAATGGCTTTCCGTTAAATAATATGTCATTTTGTGCATTCTATATGAGGTCTTGGAGACTGACCCAACAAAGTACAAAAAGGCCGTACACCCAAAGAAGCATTAGAACAACCCATATTTCACTCTGCAAAAGCGTTGTTCGAATACCGGATGGTATCTCAAATTGACCACGCCCAGAATTCTCTTCGAGATCGAGGATGACAAGAGCACCACTGCGATAGCGATGGGTGATGTGACCGGATCTGGAACATCAGAGCTCTGCACAGGAGACCGTGATGGTGTCCTTAGGTTATACGACGGAAGTACAGCTGAAATGAGGTTCCTCGCTCAGAAGGACCTAGAGGGTAGTATCCTGTCACTCAGCATCGCTGATGCAAACAATGACGGTCGAATGGAGATTGTTGTTGGACGCAGTCTAGATCCAGGAGAGATTCCCGGTGAGTCTGGTACTCTTCAGGTCTACAGGTTCGCACTAAGCGGGCAATTTGAGCTTCTATCGGAGTATCCAATTGACAAGTTCATTACTACGGTTATGGTTACAGATGTTACAGGTGATGAGAAGAACGAGATAATCGTTGCAGGAAGCGATTCGTCACTTCGAGTTTTCCAAATGGATACTGAAGACAGGATTACAGAGTACGCCAAGCATCAACTCGATAATATGCCAATCTCAATTGGCATCTGTGATGTGATTGGTGATGAAATTGACGAGTTCGTCACCGGCAATCTTGATGGTTCGCTAAGAGTGTTCAAAGTGCGAGACCACAGCATTGACGAAATCGAGGTGCTTCATCTCCAAAGCCCGATTATCTCGGTAAGGGCTGGTGACCTCCTGGGTGACCGCAAAATGGAGTTAAGTGTCGTTACACGAGACGGCACTGTTAGAGTATACCGGAATGAGGAAAGCAAGCTTGACCTATTCACGAAGTTGGAGGGAGTCAACGCCCTATCTGTAGTCATGGAGGAGATAAACGCAGACCACATGGATGAGCTGATAGTTGCTACCTCTGACTATAAGGTGAAGTTCTATAACCTACATATGGCTGAGCTTCAGGAACTTGCCAGCGTGAATATTGGAGAAAAGATTCTCGCACTAGCCGTTGGAGATGCAGGAGGAGACGACCGAAAAGAGGTTCTTGTGGGTATCTCGAATGGTCCACTTCGAGTGCTTCAAGGACTATATCAACTGATTCCAAAATTCGAGATTGACGCGCAGGCCAAGACTGGCATTCAACTCAAAGGCAAAATCACTGTTGCAAACATAACAGATCAGCCGATTACTGGAGTTACAGGTAAGGTCTATTGGTTCCCAAAGGACAATTTACAGGTGTCTGATAATCAGCTCAAATATGATATCAATCCAGGTGAAACCAAAACAATTGAGCTAGACCTAGTGCCCACCACTGAGGGCACAGTCATCATTAGGCCAATTGTATTGATGTGGACAGATGCAACAGGTCAGATTAAACAGATCACAACTCCTGAAACAGCAATCCTTGTGGAGAAGGGTGCTGCTGTGGCAGCTCCAGCCGCAATGCCATCTGTTTCACTGCCCACGATAATTGAACCCACACCAGTTGTTGAGGCTGAACCTTCTCCTTTTGCGCCTGTTGATAGTACAGGAATCGGTGAAGTTGAGAAAGCAAAGGCTGCTGAGATTCTCAAGATGACCGCTACAGAGGGTGCGGATGAGTCACTGAGAGAAGCTGAAGAACTGCTTGACAAGCTGTTTGGTGTCGAGGAAGCTGGTACTCCTGTGATATCTGAGGTGGACGAAGTTGCAGCTGTCATGGTAGAAACTACGCCAGTGGCACCTCCGAAAGTCGTTGTCGAGGAGGTCGCAGATGAGAGTGCATTAGTGACTGAAATGCGAGCACGAACACCAAAGCCTCCAAGGCCTGGCACCCCTAGTGACAGCTATACGTATCTGTTCAAGGTGATGGTAACAGGTGAAGGTGCCGTTGGAAAGACAACTCTAGTGAATCGCTATGTGACAGGTGTCTTCGAGCGAGACTACAAGACGACGATTGGGTCGCAATTTGCTGTGAAGCTCACCCACATTTCACCCCCTGAGCCAGAATATGCTGTGGGCATTAAGCTTCAGTGTTGGGACGTAGCTGGGCAGGCGCGTTTCAAGGCTGTGCGCAAGATGTACTATAGTGGAGCAGCGGGAATCATCCTAATCTTTGATGTCACACGGAGACGCTCGTTCACCGAACTCTCCAAGTGGGTCAAGGAGGCGGATGAGTCAATCGGTGTTCGTGTACCTATCGTCGTGGTGGGCAATAAGACCGACTTGCCGGACAGAGCAGTCCCATCAGCCGAATCCAAGCGTTGGGCTGAAGATCAGGGTTTTCTCTACATGGAGTCGTCAGCAAAGACAGGTGAGGGTGTCGCTGACATGTTTACCGTCTTGGCGGAACAGATGTGGCGAGAAGCACGTAAAGCCGCCGAAGCGAAGAAGAACGTGTAATATCAGCGCGACAACTTTAGAGCATCTGTTACACCCAAATCAAAGGTTGCTAGGTTCAGGTCTGGATTCTGGAGTGTTCTCCTAATTGATTCTCGAATATCGTCTTTACTAATTGGGACTCCCTTTAGAACTGAAATCGCCCCAAGCAGGTAGGAGTTAAGCAGGCGCAGACCTCCCGATTTCTCCAGAGCCTCTACCGGGTCTATTGCTATCACTTCTCCACATATGGAACTGATAGCCTCGATTATCTTGTCCGTAGGAGGATACTCAGCGGCATCGGAAAGTGACTCTGGTGTTTCAACCCTGGCAGTACTAACGACTGCGACCGTCTGCTTTCCTGCATATTCTATAGATGCTCTTAGCGCCTCAAGTGGCTCCATTCCCAGGAGGAGATTAGCTCTGCCTTTTGGTATCAAGGGTCCCCTTTCATGATTGCTGATACGAAGATGAGTAAGGACAGTACCGCCTCTTCGAGAAGCGCCAAAGGTCTCACCAATCACAGGATGCAAATCCTTCAATCTTGCTGCTTCTGAAAGGACTCTGCCGCAAACGAGATTGCCTTGCCCTCCTACTCCCGCAATGAGAATATTGTAGTCCTCTTTCATCGCTCATCCCTGCTTGATCGCATCATGTGGACATACTATGACACATGCACCACATCTCACGCAAACATGGTCATAGATGATGGGTCTGGCGGTTTCATCATGCCATCCTATCGCTACACATCCAAACTGAGCAGCGCATATCTTGCAGCTCTCCCCATGGCATGCATCCGAGTCAATGTATACTCGTCCCTGTTCAGTATAGGATTCTCCCATCCTCTGCTCCTCAAGTCTACAGATGCTCTTGAATAATAGAACATTGAGGCCATCTTTGCGGACTGTGCTATGGATGAGGGCTATCGTACTAGACAAGTCTGCTGCATCGCCAACTGCATAGAAGTCTGGATCGATGGCTTGCACTATCTTTTCTATGCTTACCATTCTCTGACCTTCAGGTTGATCCTCTTCACCCGGATGCTTCTGAAATCCAGTCATTGCAGTTGTGGAATTGTCCAAAATCATTAAGGTGACATTTGCATTCTTATGCTTCGCGTTGATTAAAGCGGGGATGCAGGCATGCAGAAATGTTGAGTCTCCAGCAACTGCTGCTATTCTCGAATCGAGTCCGAATGAATGAAGCTGACCAAGACCACTAGCAATCCCGATTCCTGACCCCATGGAGAAGAGTGTGCTAATGGCTTCATCATAGAACACTCCAAGTGAGTAACAGCCAATGTCTCCTGCTACGAAGAGCTTGCCACCTAATCTCTGTTTCACTTTCCGAACTGCCCAATACACATTCCTGTGTGTGCACCCAGCACAAAAGGTCAATGGCCTCCTAATTAGGAGCTTGCGTGCTGATTCGCGAATCTTCTCCTCTTTTTCATCTAATCTACTAAATTTGAGACCGAGTGCTTTCTGTGCTCCTTGGATTGCAAGGTCTGTATTTATCTCTCCATGGGCGGGGACCAGATCATTTTGCTTACCATGGAATTTACAGCTTACCGAAATCAATTCAGTTGAAAAGGAACGGATTGCATCCTCCACAAAGGGGTCTGTTTCCTCGAGAAAGAGTATATTCTGGGCTCTTTTGATTGCCTTAGCAACTACTTTTTTTGGCAGGGGATGAGTCGTAACAAGTCCTAAGGTACCAGTATTTTCAACACCTATCTCTTCCATTGCTTCTTCTGCATACTTTTGGCATATGCCTGATGCAATCGTAAGGAGTTCGGCTTCTTTCTTCACTCGCAGCCTATTGAAAGTGCTTTTATCAAACGCCTCCGAGATTTTCCGAATCTTAATCCGAAGATCACGACGTGCTAGATGCGGATCTGGAACATTGAATAAATTCTCCTTCATCTTCAGGGGTCTTGGGAAGTCGTGAATATCAATTGGGCAAAGATTGACCAATCCTCGAGAATGACTTAGCCGTGTGGTACTACGAATAATGACTGGCACCTTGTATTTCCTGGAGATGTCAAAGGCATAGGCTACTGAATCCTTGGCTTCTTGGTACCCAGACGGCTCGAGCAGAGGTAGAAGTGCCGCCTTAGCATAGAACCGTGAGTCCTGCTCTGTGCTGGTGGAGTGCCCTCTCGGGTCATCACCAACAATAATCACGAATCCACCATCTCCACTCTCGGAGAGATTCATGCTCAGAAGAGAATCGGATGCAACGTTGAGACCGAGTGACTTCATTGAGCAGAGAGAAGGTATTCCTGCCCAGCTGGCTCCCGCCGCGGCTTCAAGTGCAACCTTTTCATTGACACTCCATTCTGCATGAATTCCAATACTCTCCGCTCTACTCATGATGTATTCTGCTATCCCTGTTGATGGTGTTCCCGGATAGGATGTGCAGAAGCCCACTCCCGCCTCAAGAGCACCTCTTGCCATGGCCTCATTGCCACTCATTAATCGAGGAGAAGTATCATCATCCATCTTGTGCCATCAGAGTAGGCAATAGAAGTTGTAGAAAACACTTCCGACTTCTGTAACGTGGGCTATTGTACGTTAAAGAAAGAAAGAAAAGGCGCATCTGAAGCTTCCATCTGGATGCCCTATGAGCGAAACTCCTGGTGCAAAGACGAAGCTCACATCGCTATTATCAATCTCTCACGACAAAGACGTTGATGGCCTCAATGCAGCAGCAATAGTATGGCGCTACGCGAAGTCAAAGGGACTCAAATTCGACATGATACTTGCAGACTATGGTTCGTTTGATCAAGCCTTTTCAAAAGTGGCCAAACGTAGACACACGCTCATAGTAATCACTGACTTGGGTACTGATGAGAACTCCTTGACTCTAGCAATCGATGGTCTATCACAAGCAGTTGCCCAGGGATGTAGGGTTGTGTGGCTTGATCACCACCGCTGGAGTAAGGAAGCGGTCGATGCAGTACTATCTCTCAAGAACAATCCTGTCCTCAAGGTTAACCATGACTATTGTGCTGCTGAAATTGCTCACAAGGTTCTCATGCCACGGGATGAGACTTGTGCTGAGCTCGCTCGCATTGCACATGATACTGATTTCAATCTTCGAGAGATTGAGGCAGCTGTGGCCCTTACGGATTTGGTATCAGTCACTCGATTCGCCGCAATCAATAAGAAGCTGGACATGAGTGCAACGCTGTTACCGATTGTTGCAGGACTGGCTGAGAAAGGCATAGTTGGAATATGGGATGACAAGACAAAGCAGTTCAAAGACTCAGTAATGGAACAACAAGTCCGTGAATATCGGAAGGAACGTCTTAAGAAAATGAAGAAGGCTCTTGCTGGTCATTGTGATCAGGTTCTTCATGACAGACTCGTTCGAATTGTCGAGATACCTACCGGTGTCACAACTACTGACCTCGGCACGTATCTTGCTGATGAAAAGAATCTCAATATAGAAGGGCATGAATTGAAAGTGGCTGACCTACTGATAACCGTCAGTCAGGGCGGTCTCCTAGGATTCAGACGTGGTACTGAGTCAACTCTATGTAATGTTGCTGCTGGTCTATTCAATGGGGGCGGCCATCCATATGCCGCTGGAGGCGAATATGGAATGTATGATAATTTCCAGGCAGTCTGCGACGATATTTTCCTGACTCTCTCCAAGAACAAAACTTGGATTGCAGGAACCTAGGAGTATGTTCTGTCTGTCTGGGCTTTTTCAGCAAGCTTCCTAATCATTGATATCATATCGATTCCGTTGTCGAATATTCTATCGAACGTATTTAACGCGTCATCCAGCAGACCTGGATTGTCCTCTCTCCGAACCAGTGCAGCCATATCTGAAGCAGGAGCGTGTGTTAGGTAGAGAAGCATCACATCGTTATTCAGCGAAAC
>JAHQWZ010000079.1 GCA_029856425.1 Candidatus Thorarchaeota archaeon | reverse complement strand
CCGCTTGAGCAGCATAGATGAGAAATAGAACATCATTGGACTCAGGAGCAACCTTAGTTAGCTCAGAGTCATGAGTCGCATATCCAAGGCAGATTATCTTCTCGTCATCTGCAAGAACTATCTCTCGGCCGCGGCAATTCATGATTTTACCCCCAATCCTCACAAACTCCTCGCCTTTATGGGCGGTTCTGATTCGCAAATCACCTTCTCGTTTTGCGTCATCCACCAAGCCAATTGGTAATTTGTGATAGGCCGATGCTAGATTTGCCACATCAACAACATCAGAGATTCTCCAGAGGTTGAGGCCGCGAAGTATCCGCCTTCTCAATGCTTCGCTTGAAATGCGTTGCTTTGTAGGATCCATTCCGAATGTCCAGTAGAGATCACGATAGGAGCGGAAAATTGGGTCATCCTTCATGCTCTCCAAATCATCTTGAGACCGTATCTCATCAAAGATGGCTTGCTCAAAGGTCTCAAATGCCTTGCTGGATTCTCCGAGCTTAAGGTTAGTCACCTTCGCTATCCAAACGCTGAGACCCTCGCGTTCAACATCGAATCTTAATTTGGGTATTCTATTCATGCAAATCGAATTTATATCAAAATCTTGGACCCTTTGAGTCTTGCGCGCATTTTGCAGACCGGGAAGCCACAAACCTTATGCAATGACTCTGGCTAGAAGTGAGCAGTAGGACACCTTGAACAAGGGGGTTACCGGAATCGGTTCAAATTATGTCTACAAGATTTGCATTGCGGGGGCCGAAAGTGTAGGCAAAACAAGCACTGTCAATCGATGGGCACATGGCTGGTTCAGACACGATTACAAATCGACAGTTGGCGTCCAGCATTATAGCCGAACAATAGAGATGGGCCAAGGCGAGAATAAGGCAACAATAAAGCTAATCATTTGGGATATGGCTGGGCAGGAAGTCTTCAAGGAACTTCGCAAATCGTTCTATGATGGAGCAAGTGGATTAGTGCTCATGTGTGACATCACAAGAAAGAGAACATTCAATCAACTACCAAGATGGCTTAGTGAAGCCACAGAGAATATTGGAGGAGAAGTCCCAGTCGTAGTCGTAGCAAACAAGGGGGATAAAAAGCCACACCGGGTTGAAGAGAAGGATATCAGTAAATTCGCTGAGAGCCTCAAGGCGCCTCATATCATCACTAGTGCCCTCACTGGCTCAAATGTTACAGACCTCTTTGAGCTGATCGGAGGTATGACACACAAAGAAGTTCAAGGCCTAGTTCCGAAGGGTCATGACTGGTCAAATATGGCTAAGAATCCCAAGCCTGCAAGGAAGACCTCGAAATCTTCGTCGCCTGGAAGGACTTCGAAGAAGGCTAGAAGAGGGTGATAACCTCATCGAGGGTGGCAACTGAGAGATCGGGCTTATCGTCGTAGCCTTGGGAATCAAACTGAACGATATTATTAGGGTCACGCTTAACAAGCACTGTTGTCAGTCCAGCAGCGTTTCCACCTGCAATATCTGAGGTGCGATTATCTCCCACCATAACAGCATCATCCGCCTTGTATCCCAAGATGGCTATTGTTTCAGTGAATATCTCTGGTAGGGGCTTACCAATGACGACCGAAGAAACACCGGTTGCATGTTCAATAGCTGCTACAATCGATCGTTCCCCAATATAGACATCTTCCATTCCAAGATAGACACCTCTATACTCGAAACTGCCACTTATGCAGATGAGCTGCGCTCCATCTCGAACCATCTTTGTCGCGAAGTTGAGTTCTGCATAGGTAAAGCCTCGGTCCGCGGCAACCGCTACATAATCAATTGGGGGATTATTGGTCACATTTAATCCCTGAGCCACAAAGTCCTCTGTAGCCCCGCCTTCGCTAATAAGGAAACATCTCGCTCTCGGAGATCGATTATGCACATAAGCTGCAGCAGCTCCGCCAGCACTGAAGGTCCTATTGCGCTCAGTTTGAAACCCGACTGACTTGAGCACATCATGAATCTGTCGAGACGATAGCCGACCCACATTGGTGAGAACAGCGTTGGTCTTACCATTTTCCATCAAGGCGTTCCATAGACGTAGTGCATCTGGAAATACCACAGGATGATCCACATCATATATGAGAGTATTATCAACGTCAAACAACCAGAGACTCTTCTCTCGAATGTTCAATTCCGACATATCATGTGTTTTGATTTGCCAGTAAAAGAATGTGACTGAAATATGGTGAAGAATCCTATCCCTCACCAAGCAGAGGTATCACACAGATGAAACTAAAGACTTCCCTTCCTTCGGTGTTATCATAACCATGAGGGTGATCCGCAGGAATGAAGACCACATCGTCTTTCCTAGCCACATCCACCTCACATTCACCCAGCACTTTTGCTTCGCCGTTTAAAACGAAAATTTCATGCTCTTCAATATGGGAGTGAATAGGAATCTTTCCTCCAGGTTGCATTTCAAAGTACCTCATCGCGTATGTCTTTGCACCGGTCCGCCTTCCGATAAGCCAGCGCATTGTAGTCTTTGTGGCGCCTTCAAGAGGGACTTCAGACGCCTCCCGTTCTTTGAAATTCAAGACATACAATAATTGTTGCCTCCAGCTTGAAACAGTAATAGGCGTGGATTGGCTAAATGTAGTATAAAGGTCTTAAGTTATGTACAGCCCTAACCTGCACCACAGAAAGCTTAATGTGAAGAGCACCTTAATCACCAGAAGAACGACGACAGGTTTGAGCGAGCAATTTTGCAGAAGGGATGTTAATGAGCGACGATGATACATATGTTCGAGCTAAGCTCACAGAAATCAATGGAGCTATTGAAAGACTTACTCAGATGCTTAATAGGATGATTGATGTCCTCTCCAAGATTACTGAGGTCCAGGACTCCAATTCCGAGATTTCACTGGCAGTGGCGGCCAATAGCGAGAAACTAGATGAGATAATGGATAAACTAGAGAATGTGTCCGTTGCTGCTCTTGCTAGACCTGCAGATGCTCCTAGTATTGAGCAAAAGGGCGCAGTTTCCAGTTTGCAGGCAGTACTTGATACACTTGATTCACAGATTCGTGAAGGGGTCATCGCCAGCGATCTCTCTATCAAAATATCTCAAGCAGCAAGTATACTCGAGCAAAAAGGAGGAGCTGGTCAACTGATAGTCAAAATGCAGAGATGGGTAAGGATTTTGAAGACTTATGGAAGGGTCGATCCCATTAATCCATCAGATGTTCAAAAACTCAGGAACGATCTAAAGGAATGGCAAAAGGAAGTCACTCAAGCGAGATAAATTGCGCATTTTAAAATACGCGCGCTTCCAAAAACGCAGCCTTATTATCCTTTAAAAGGGGACAAAATCTGGTGAATACTTAATAAGAGTCCCGCGGAGACTAAACTATCCCTCTGCCGGGAGAACAAAGGGGCACACAATGATGATACCTGAAGACTGGGCTAGCAAGGTACAAGGAAGTATTGAGCGATTCCCACAACAGCATAAAGACAAAATACTGGCAGCTTGGCATGAATGGCTCAGTACAAATCCCGAGGCACCGTTCTACGAGAGTTGGTCAAATTACTCAACTCGATTTGATAATGAAGAAGCCCTCTACACAGAAATGAGAGTATACCTCAAACGAGTCACAAACGAACTTCGAGAACTTGAAGTCCCACTGACAAATTGGCAAAAGGTCGCAAAGGCACTGGCGGCTGTGGCAAGCGTATTTCTAGTCATCTTCCTTGCTTTATCTAGAGTTATGCGCGGTGCTGAATAAATAGAATCAATTACTCAATATTGCAGAGAGGCCTACTTATATTGCCCCTCTTGAGAGAGTTGCAGGAACAACAGTGTCGTTAATTTCCTTCTTGCCCGATTCTATGCAGGCAAAAATTTCAGAAGCAGTGATGGCTATTCGTGCATCGAGCAAGGTTTTGGCAATCTCGCATATTGATGCTGACGGGATAAGTGCTCTTTCAATTGTTATCAAAATGCTTGAGAGAGAAGACAAGGATGTCAGGTGGAGGAATATCCACCAGCTCAACTCTGAAACTATTATTGAAGTCGAAGAATTGATTGCGAAAAATCAGCCAGATTCACTTGTATTTAGTGATTTGGGGACAGGACAGATGGATCTGATTACTACTCACATTCTAGCGAAGGGCAGAGTTGAGAGAATCATTGTTCTTGACCATCATTTACCCCATGAGGAGCAGGAGGAGAGCAGGAGTAATGATGTAATAATTGAGATTAATCCAAATCAGCACGGTCTTGACGGAGGCTATGACGTATCTGGGGCAGGAGTTGCTTTTTTCGTAGCATATGCGCTCTCGGAGGAGAATGTTGACCTAGCAGAACTAGCAATTGTGGGGGCGACAGGAGACCTTCAAGACTACTATGGCAAGGGATTTCAGGGAGCAAATCGGGAGATTGCCAATCTAGGTCAGGCTTCAGGACAGATCAAATTGAGCAAGGACCTGACGTTCTTTGGCATTAATACACGGCCTCTGCCATATTTGCTTCAATACGCCACAGAACCTTATCTTCCAGGTATCACAGGCAATGAAGATGCTTGTTATCAGTTCTTTGCAGAACTGAATATTCCGCTGAAAGATTCGGACGATAAATGGAGAATCTGGACGGGATTGACCAATGAAGAAAAACAAGCTGTGATTACGAAGCTCTTTTTCCACATCGATGAGGCTTATGGCGACCCTGAGATAACCAAGGGAATACTCGGTGACGTTATCACCCTGGTCAGTAGACCGATTGAAACCGAGATGCGCTCAGCAAAGGAGTTCTCTACACTCTTGAATGCCTGCGGCAGGAATAGAAGGCCGGAGGTGGGTGTAATGATCTGTCTTGGAGATGAAGATGCGTATCATGAGGGAACTGCGCTTCTCCAGCAACATCGTGCAAACCTGGCAGCAGCTCTAAGAAGACTTGAGGATGGCGGATATACTGAGATGGATGGAATGTATGTTGTCAGAGACCCTCTAACTTCAGACACGATTATTGGAATCGTCATTGGAATGGCTCAAGGTTCACGAATCGTGCCCATTGACAAACCCATTATCGGAGTGAGCACTAACTTTAAGGAGGATAGCGCGCTCGTCAAAATATCAGGGAGGGCGAGGCAGAGTCTCGTGGAAAAGGGAATCAATCTCAAAGAATCATTTTTGCGAGTAGGCGAAGAGATTAGCAGGGTAGCAGGGCAGGAAGTTGTGGAAGCAGGCGGACATCCGATGGCGGCAGGTGCTTTTGTTCATTGTGATTTCCTAGACGACTATCTAAACCTAGTTTCTATCGATCTAGTTCTTTCTCCACTTCTCTCAAAGAAAGAATCTCTGTTGAAGACAATTACAGAAAAAAGACAGAAAGGGGGATAGACCCCCTCTGGAGCTATTGCTCCCAGCTGTTACTAGTATTCTTCGGCGGTAAGTGAAGCTCCGATGATGCCTGGAACAAAGAGGAGTGCAAATGACACTCCAAGATCAATTGCTATGGTCTGAGCCAATGCAGCCATCGCTTCAAGGTCCGTTGCTGATAGTCCCAGTGTGAGGACTATGTAGCCAACAAAGAAGAGGCCGAGTGCAATCAGAGATACAAAGAGCATTCTGACACCGCTCTTCGAAATAAGCCCGGCAATGAATCCAGCGACTCCTAGTGCCACCAGTGGTGTATATGTTCCAACGGTTGCCCAATGATATGGGAAGAGGAGAAAGCTGAATAGGATTCCGCCCTGCAATTGCAGCCAACCAGTAAGATCAGGTGATCCTAGAGCGGCCTGTATGGCGGCCAGGTCCAAACCAAGAATCTGAAAGGCACCGATAAGGATAGCAACGACAAGCGCGATCAAAAGCGCACCAATAGTTCTGAACATTGTCCATAACACGTCCTATGTAGGTGAAGTAATAGGTACACTTAGCGTGGCGCATATCTGCTTTTATACTTCATGGACAAAGAGGCTCCCAAAGTGCATTCCACTTATAATGAAGGCGCTCAACAGCGATTCAATCAGACTTCAATGATTCAATATCATCGAGATTTTCCATTAATAAATCAAGAATTCTTGGTGGAATATCAAACTCTCGGATCTTCAAAGGATCAATCCACATAGGCTGAGCCTCCGGACTCTCAGCCTTCAGCGTGGATGTTAGTGCTCTGCACAGATAGTGATTGAGAATGAAATGAAACTCGATTGCACCCTCATCATCGGTCGTTATGAGATCAGCTGTACTCAAGAATCTGATGACTTCGCAATCTATACCGGTTTCCTCTCGCACTTCTCTCATGATTGCCTCTTCCTGGGTTTCCCCCACATCAACGCCACCCCCCGGAATGCTCAGCAAGCCTTTGGCAGGTTCTTTATCTCTGACCACCAGGAGTACACCCTCAGGACCCACTACAATCCCACCAACTCCGGGAATAGGAAATCTAGGGTAGCGACGATTATTCAGGGTATCCACCTCATCGTAAGGAATCATTCAGAAAGCAGCGAGGCCAACTGGCATCCGAATTGTTTCGCCACAGTTATGACAAATCCTATGCGCATAGATATCAAATCCCACGGTTTCATCATATGGAAGTCGCTCTTCACTACCACATGCGTCACAGAATATCTTGACATATTCACGCAGTTCAAAAGATACTCGCCACGCATTTCTAGAATACTCAAGTTTTCCCATTCTGTCATACTGCTTTGCGAGAGCGACCCAGGGTGCTGCAGATGTGGGATCAACGCGTGTCCAGTTAATGAGACAATTAATGAAGTCCTCATCGCCCCCAATCATTGATAATGCATAGCACATGCCTCTCCAGCTCTCGGGGGCTGAACCAACTAGTGTAGCAGCTTTTTCCAGATACTTGTTACATGCAGTCTTATTGAGCAAGTGATGGTAGAGAACAGCCAATCTAGATAGTGCTTCCACATTTTCCGGGTCCTGCTCCAAGACCTTCTGGAAACATTCACGGGCTCCCTCATGTTCTCCTGACTGAAATCGAAGTTCTCCCAGCAGGATCAAAGATCTATAGTCATCCGGTGCAAGCGTGTTCGCTCGTCCAACAAATGGAGCAGCCTCATAGGAACGCCCCAGTGTAAGCATCAGGAAAGCGTAGTTTGAGATGGCTGCCATGAATTCTGGCTCTTGGCGGTGCATCAATCCCCATTGTTCTGCGGCGGCAGTGAAGTCACCCAATCTGTAGAGTGATAGTGCGTAAATTGAGCGAATGTCAAGATCTTCAGGGAAGGTTTCACATGCCGAAGCCAACGTCTTAACAGTCTTGGCATATTCTCCTTTCTTATACAGCACCCATCCAAGGTCAGCATATGGCTCAGGAGTTTCTGGATCAAGAGAAATGGAACGACTTAGCTCATCCTCAGCCTCATCAAACCGTGCAAGCGTTCGATATGCGCGACCCAAGAACATTGAAAGAACGCAGTGTTCTTCCACAAGGTTCTCTGCCTTCTCAAGGACCTCAACAGCCTTTTCAGGTTGCTCGGTCTGCACATAAGCTATACCAAGGTATACCAAAATATCCGCTTCGTCATCTAATGCTTCATCAACCATCGGTTCCAGTATCGAAATTGCATCTTTCGGACGACCTTTTTCCAGGGCATCCAATGCAATCTTGATGCTTTCATCCATCAGTTCATGACCACCAAATTAGTTAGTCAAGAGTGAGTTCTCCAGTACTATTAGGCGTTCGGTGTGGCTCATATCATATTATAAGAACCTCTGGATATGGCAATAGAACGATGGACGAATACCAATATTCCACACCATTCTCAATACTTCATGCAGCGAGTCTCTTGAGTCAGCGTTCTAGACTTTCCAAGTTTGAGCAGGCCTTGAAGCGAGTGGTGACAGAGGACTCATATGTGGTGGACCTTGGGACAGGCACAGGTGTTCTAGCTATGATGGCCGCGAGAGCTGGAGCGAAGAAGGTCACCGCGGTAGAGGTTGATAAAATCTCTGTGCAGTATGCAAA
>JAHQWZ010000078.1 GCA_029856425.1 Candidatus Thorarchaeota archaeon | reverse complement strand
CTCGCGCCCAAAGGTAAGCCTAGGGCGGCTAATCTTGCATTAGCAAGACATAGCCTTCTAAGTGCTGGCTACAGGCCTATCATTGTAGTGTCACCCGCTTTGGTCCACCAAGTCGACAAGCCAAATGCGCTCCGCGAATTGATTGATGTCGGGCATGCAATTGAAGCTGCAAGGGGGAAGAATGATGACCTCTTCATCATTCAGACTGCAAGAAAGTCCAATGCGGACATCGTGAGTAATGACAGATTCCTTGATTGGCAGGACAGGTATCCTTGGATTTCAAACCGACTCAGAAGATACAGGATGACGCCTTCGGGACTGATTCTTATCTAAAATGGTGACCTCCAGCAAAAGCGTTAAAATCATTCAAAGAATGCCCAACTGAAGCGCACCAACGGATTGGTGAACATGAGATGCGTGCTGATGAATTAAGAGAGCTATACTTGAGGTTCTTTAAAGAGAAGAATCATGCAGTAATAGGCTCTGCTTCCCTAATGCCAGAAAATGATCCAACTGCTCTCTACGTTATGGCAGGCATGCATCCACTCATGCCATTCCTATTAGGTCAGCCACATCCTCAAGGGAAACGCTTGGTCAACTTCCAGAAATGCATTCGAACCATAGACATCGATGAGGTTGGTGACACGACACATCTAACATTCTTTGAGATGCTTGGAAACTGGAGCCTCAATGATTATTGGAAGAAAGAGGCCATAACTTGGAGCTACGAATTCCTTACCTTTAAAGAATGGCTGGGATTTGACCCAGAGAAGCTATCAGTCACTGTGTTTGCGGGAGATGATGATGCACCAATGGATAACGAAGCTGTTGAAATATGGCGTTCAGTAGGCATTCCTGATGAACGTATCTACTTCCTTCCAAAGGATGACAACTGGTGGGGCCCTCCTGGTAAAGTGGGCCCGTGCGGACCATGCACAGAGATGTTCATTGTGGTGGATGAAATTCCAAAATGTGGTCCAGACTGTAAGCCAGGATGCCACTGCGGACACTTTGTTGAGGTCTGGAACGATGTCTTCATGGAGTATAACCTGAAGGAAGATGGCAGTTACGAGAGATTAGAGCAAAGGAATATTGACACTGGGATGGGATTGGAGAGAACCGTAGCTATGCTTCAGGGTGTCCCATCTGTCTTCGATATTGAGTTGTTCACTCCACTTATTGCCCACATCAAGAAGATTTCCGGAAGAGATGAGCCGTCAGATGATGAGGATCGATTTGTAAAAATAATAGCGGACCATGTGAAGTCAGCTGTCATGATCATGGCGGACGATGCGCAAATTGCCCCATCAAATGTGGAACATGGATACATTGTCCGAAGGCTCCTGAGAAAGGCAATTCTCAGTGCAGACAAGCTCGGCATAGATAAAGGATTCATGGAGCCTCTGGCAGATATCACCATTGAGATGTACAAGGATGTCTATGAGGAAGTAGAGAAAAACAGTGTCTTCATCAAAAAGAACCTAAAGAGTGAGGAGGCTAAGTTCAGGAAGACTCTGCGAAAAGCGCTTGGTAAGTTTGAGCGTATGTTCGAGGAAAATGGCACAATCACAGGAAAGGATGCTTTCCTGCTATTTACAAGCTTTGGGCTTCCTCTTGAGATGACAAGGGACTTGGCCGAGGAGAAAGGCATAGATATAGACCTTGACGAGTTTCGAAAAGAGTTCGAACACCACAGAGACATCTCCAGGACCGCCACAGAAGGGAAGTTCAAGGGCGGACTTGCAGACCATGGTGAAGAACACACCAAGCTCCATACAGCAACTCATCTCCTGCAGGCAGCACTGAGAAAGATCCTCGGGGACAAGGTACAACAGAGCGGCAGCAACATTACAAAGGAGCGGCTTCGATTCGATTTTACTTTCGATCGCAAGCTTGCCCCGGAAGAAGTTCAACATGTAGAGGACCTTGTCAATGGCATAATTGACGAAGACCTAGAAGTCACAAAGGAGTTCATGCCTTATGATGAAGCAATAGCCCTAGGAGCAATGGCATTCTTCAAGGAAACATACGGCGAAACGGTATCTGTGTATTCAGTAGGAGACTTCAGCATGGAACTTTGCGGTGGACCTCATGTCAAGCGCACTGGTACTCTGGGTAGATTCAAGATCACTAAACAGAAGAAGATTGGCGCTGGAATCATGCGAATCCGTGCAGTTCTGGAGCCTATTGATGCATCCTAGCAACCGGAAACGGAAAGGTCTATTTGACCATCTTCCTGAGATGAATCAGGAGTCTGATAGCGCGTGGAATCCGACCATTCTGGTAAGGGCAAGGTTGTCATAGTTTGCTTCATGATAATGTGGGTCGGGACTGCTTTAAGCATGGGCCTATTCCTTTTCCCACAACCATTCTTCTTACCATTCGGCTTTGTACCATTTATCATGGCTGCCGTTGGAATTGTATTCTGCTTCGCAGCGTTGCGTGCGAACTCGAACATTACAAGGACTCGACGCCGTGTAGGAAGCGGCTACTCTATCAGTACTACGGGAGATGCTATGTATAGAGACAGAGAAAGCAGAAGTCCTTCATATCAGAGGCCCAGTAAGAGGATTGTATATCAAATTCCGTCCAGATGTCCATCATGTGGCGCAGCTTTGAACTCTGAACAGGTGGATTGGGTGGGACCACTTCAAGCGCAGTGCCCATATTGCCTCACTACAATAGAGGCATCAGAGAGGGATTTTTGAGTCCCTTTGCCCCAAGTGGTGGAGAGATTAACAAAACTGAGTGAATGAAAATGGGAACGTTCTCGAGAATCTTTGGTCTTGGAGACAAAGACCTGCAGAAGCAGGCGGATGAGCTTCTCTTGAAATTGAGCAAAGCACTGCAATCTGCGAGTGCTAAGTTGCATGTTTGTGCTGATGACTGGGAAGATGGCAAGATGAAAAACCTAGACGCCCTTCAGTCAGAAATAATCGGGCTCGAGAGGGAAGCAGACACGGTCAAAGAGGAATTATATGATAAGATATTCTCCAAGCGAGCTTATCTCCCTCAGCAGACACAGGAACGATATGAACTTGTGCAACACATGGATAATGTAGTCGATGCTACAGAAGAAGCAGTGAGAATGATGCTTGTCGGTCGAAACTACGAACCTCCTGATGAGATAGCAGAGATTGCAAAAAAGAGCTGGATTTGTACAGACTTGCTGCAAGACGCCGTCAAATATCTCTTCACAGATTTTCAGAAATCTGTTGAATACACCATGAAAATTGATAGAGTCAGAGAGGAAGCGAGAGATCTTCATTTCGAGCTTCTCGAGAAGCTGTTCAATGACAAGAAGTACAAAGCAAAAGAAGTCAGCCTGTTTCGCGCTGTATCAGACAGGCTTATTCTTGTGGCTGTTAGAGCTGAGAATACAGGTGATTTCATCCGCACCATAGCAGTGAAGTACTCATAGGCGGGGGCCTTAGGAATTGGAGCCTGTCCTACTAGGAGTTTTGCTCGTCATCAGCTTTCTCGTTGCTTTTGCTATAGGAAGCAATGACGAGGCAATGGCACCTGCTGTTGGAGCGAAGGTCTTCACGGTCAATGTTGCTGTTGCCATTGGCGGCCTAATAACCGTATTAGGAGCAGTCACTTTGGGTGGCAATGTATCTGAGAAAGTTGGATCAGACCTGGTTGGCGGCCTGACACTTACTACTGAGATGGTGTTTGCTATCCTAATATCAATGGCAATTTGGTTATTGATAGCATCTGCAACGAAAGGACTTCCGATTAGCACAACTCAATGTATAGTCGGGTCTGTGATTGGTGTGGCTATTTTCGCCCCCGTGATAGGATATGCCGGATGGGGCGCTGAGGCGATAGACTGGTTTGTTGTACTGGAAGTCTTTGCTGGTTGGATAATCTCGCCAGTAATTGGCTTCTTCATCGCTGCAGGAGTCTTCGCTGTGGTAAGACGTATCCAGAAACGAGCAAAAGGACTCTCTGGATTGGAGAGGCAGGAAAGGCTTGCTTCGTACGGTCTTGCAGCATTCTTGGTTTGGACTTCACTAAGTAGGGGAGGAAACGATGTAGCCAATGCCATAGCCCCTATTGTAGTGCTTCCTGATTTCCAAGGAACGCTCGATTTTGGGAGCATCAACCTTCCTATTGTACTATTGCCCCTTCTCATTGGCGGTATTGGCATGGCCCTGGGGCTGATCATTGTTGGCCGAAAGGTGATTAGAACGCTTGCTACAGAGGTTGTAACTCTTTCACCTTCCTCAGCTCTATCTGCAAGCGTGTCTGTAGCTCTGATAATGTTCGTGGGTACTATCCTTGGATTGCCCCTCAGTGGAACTCATGTTCTCGTTGCAGCTCTTATCGCGGTGGGATGGGTTTCTGAAACTCCAGTTCAGATGAAACAAGTGAAAGACATTCTCGTATCCTGGATTATTACCGTGCCAATCTCAGCAATTCTTGGAATAGTAGTGCTAACAGTAATTCAGGGATCCTTCTAGCATAGTAGTAGACTCCTATTTCTTAACCTCAGGAATTCTGTGAACCACCATAAACTCCTTTGCCAGTTTACCCAAATCGTATGCCTCTTCCTCAGACAAATGGACCCTGCGTTCAGGGGGGGGAGTATTCTTTCTAGTAGCTTCAATAATTGCCAGGTCTGCCTCCTTGACGACTTCTTCCGCCCCTGCACATATCCTTGTGTCTCCAGTATAGGCAATGGTTGTATCACCAACTCGCACTCTATAGCCCAAAGCTGGCATGAGCAAGTCTTGGTCTGTCGCATTCTCCATGCCAAAATGCTCCACTTCGAAAGCTTTCACTTTGAAGAAATCCGTATCAAATCCAGACCTATCTGTCAATTCATGGTACCAGAAACCAAAGGGGAGAGTTTCTTTGTAGGCGTTTCTGAAACCTCTAATGGCTTCAATGGCTTCAATGCAATCCACAGGCAGAAGAATGTGCATTTTCTCAGATCTCTTCATCATTCGAAGGAAGCCAAGTAGTGAATGGATACCTCCCATATGATCAAAGTGACCGTGTGTTATGGCTATCAAATCCAAATCATGCACAAATTGGATACTTCCCTTCTCCAGCAGGTCCCTTAGAGCCCCATCACCAACGTCTAGCAGCATCATCTTTCCAGTGAAGCTCGAAGTGAGGATGATTACAGTGCTCACTCCAGCAGCACTGAATGGAACATTCACTTCTACCTCATCATTTGTCCACACAAAAGGGCCAGTTTCCGATTGTTCGTTCATCTCCATCACGCAATTCGCAGGAAAGAGGAGGAACTAGAAAAGCTCCTCCATCTAGATTGTTCAATCACTAGTCATAGCCTAGCTTTGGTACTCTTGCCATGAAGTTCATGAAGTAGGCAACTACCACAGATATTACAAGACCTGCAGCGGCATAGAGAAGCGAGTCCAACAGAGATGGTGTTGCCCCACTCAGAATCTGAAGCCAGCTCCAATAGAATCCTGCAATAGTCATGCCAGCGAGCGCCACCTTCATCAATGGCACCTTTACGCTTCGAGTCTGGAATATTCCCATATCTGTCAGTGCTGCAGCCAATGCACCGCCCTTAGCAGGCTTCAGCTTAAGTTTCTTTGAAAAGGAACCAACTGTGACCTTGCTTTTCGGTTTCACTACCTTCATCGCTCTTGGCGCATATTCCGCGATGTCTTCAGAGAAGAATTTCACTGCGGTCGTTTCATCAATGCCACACTTGGAACAGACTACAGCATCCTTCTTCCATTTCTTACCGCACTTGGGACACCTACCATGGTCCCAAGATCTTCCAGCAGCATCACTGACTCTGCGAACCAAATCATCCTTACTAATCAGTTCGCCATCCGTCTTTGGCCTTCGGCGAAGAACTACTGCTGCAGGGAAAATGCCCACATCTGAACCTCTCGCTGCCCCACGCATCTTCCGAGCAGCAAGAATTCCCTGTTGAAATTCATCAAGAGCCATGAGGAGCGAGAAAACAGCCATAACTGTGAATCCGAGTGTTATCAGGCCGTTCACAGACATAATAGCGGCTGGGCCTGTGGCTCCAATCTGCAGCACAAAATCCTCAGCAAGTGAAATGTTTGTTCCCGGATTGCTCAGCAAGGAGTAGATTACCGTGACTTCAAATCGAATCGTTCCTGATAGTAGTGAGAGGACTTCAAATTCAGGCATCGAGCCAAGTGGGATTGAGCTATTTACTAATTCTATTGGGACTCCAGTAGGAATGGCTGTGTTTACTGCCTGTTCCTGAGGTGGAGATAGAGGGATTCCCATGTATTCAATGACGAATGTCATAGCGTGAATGGTGAGATTCTGGAATGCCTGTACGGTCAGCTCAAGATCTAAATCATCAGTTAGGTTGACTGGGATTGGAGCTGTAGCATTTGACTCGGCTGCCGATACACCATTGACTTCCAAGAGAAATGAGAGAGTTCCGTCATCAGTCCAAGTCTGAGCCTGAACTGGTGCCAGTGGACACATACAGAGAATACCTGCAATGAACAGAATAAATGCAAGATGTGGTAGCGTCCTTTTCATGTCGAATATACCTCCGATGGCAAAAGCATCTAGCCTTGGAAAGATTGCAGTACTTTAATGATTATCGAGTATTTATTGTCAGCCACCCAGTCCTTCTCTGAGTTGTCGGTCGAACTCCTCGTCATCCTCCTCAGGATCGAAGGTGACATGACGCTTGGGGGGTGTAGGTGCAGATGGTTGCCAGTGCATACCAGCTCCGACTCCTATGCCTCCAAAGGTGGACATTATGCTGAGCAAGACAGTCATACTTGGATTGCCTTCTGGCCCGACTGCGATTATGCCACTTGTCAATAGAAGGAATGCAATAATTACCCCTCCGAAAAGCCCAACGGCAAGAGCAATGAAAAATCGATCTTTAGTACTTAGAGATCCAGATGCACCTAAAATGTATCCAGCAAGAAAACCAACTACAAGACCTGGCAGACCTGCATATATCGCATCTAACGGTGTGAATTGCAGTAACAATTCTCATTCCTCTTATGGATTACATGACAGAAGACCTCTCATAATATTTTCCTGTTCACAGATGCATAACAGTTTTACTCAGGACAACCTCTATCCCAATGAGGCTGCCATAAATGAGTGATGAAGAAGGAATCATTCTAGAGGAGATTCTCAAGAGACGGAGTGGTAGAGCATATTCTGCCAGGCCGATTCCTGATGAGATGCTGGAATCTATCTTGGAGGCAGGAAGAAGGGCACCCTCCTGTGCAAATACTCAGGCGTGGAACTTTGTCGTGATAAGGAGCCCAGAAGCTCTGGCACAGGCACATGAGGCCTTGAGCAGAGGAAATGCTTGGGGAAGGAGGGCTCCAGTTATGATCATCATTGCTGCAAAAGAAGACGGGGGTTGTTCATCTCACGATTTACCATACTTCATGATGGATATTGGACTCGCTACACAGAATATCCTATTGCAGACGGTACATCTGGGCTTGTTGGGACATCCTACCGCGGGGTGGAACGAAGACAAGCTGAAAGAAATCACAGGAATTCCCACTGAATATAGAATCGGAACTGTGATTTTCATTGGCTATGAGGGTGACATTGAACTCCTAGATGAGAGAAACCAAGAGAGGGAAAAGAAACGAACTCCGAGAAGGCCTCTCTCTGAGATTGTACATTGGGATAGATGGTAGTCTATGGCTTATACTCCATCACTTGCCCACAGTGACTAGGCATGTCCTGATGCCCGCATTGAGGACCCATCCAACAAACTATCTGATCGCCTTCTTGATGCATCTCTTTGCCGCAGTGTACTGGAACATCTACTTTCTGTCCACACTTTGCACATACTAGTTTTGCCATTTGTAACAAAATCTCCATTCAGAGTTGCCGCACTGAATGTGCTGTTATTAACAATAGTGAAATGTTAGCGCTATAAACATTTGGCTCGGGGAAGTAGTATTGTGAGTTAATTAGACCCTTGGTATATTGAATCAAACTCCATTGGAGGAGTGAA
>JAHQWZ010000077.1 GCA_029856425.1 Candidatus Thorarchaeota archaeon | reverse complement strand
CGCCTTGCCAACAGATGTTGATGAAGCCAAGGTCGCTGCCATGACTGCTGCGATGCTCACACTTGGTGAGAAGGCTGCAATCGAACTCGGAAAGGGCAATCTCGAGCAGGTCAATATCAAAGGTGTGAACGGCTGGCTACTGGTCATTCAGGCTGGAATGAATGCATGTCTCACTGTATCCACTACAGCCAGTGCTAAGCTGGGAATGGTCTTTCTCGAGATGAAGCGAGCAGCTGAGAAAGTTTCTGGGATGATTTAGCCGTAGTACACATACTAACCAAACATCAAGCCTTTTAGGGAATGCAAATAGATTCAGATTGAAATAGGACGGTCAACTGATTGAATCTAACAGGCCCGGTGTACAGGCTCTATGAATATTTTCTACACAGGCAGCTGCACAAAGATAGGGCTCCCCGTCACGTTGGAATAATCCTTGATGGGAATCGTCGCTATGCACGTCAACATGGACTTGAGTTACCATGGTTTGGGCATCAGAAAGGTGCTCAGAAGGTCATGGAGGTCTTGAGGATTCTCTGGGAGGCGGGAGTCAAGGTCTGCACTCTCTATGCATTCTCTGTGGAAAACTTCCAACGAAAGAAGGAGGAAGTCGATGAGATAATGGCTATCGCTAAAGACAAGTTCAGCGAGGTGGTGGGTAACCCAGACGTGCACAAACACAGGGTTCGTATCCAAGCCATTGGTAGAGTGGATCTCTTGCCAGACGAGGTCCAGGCGGCAATTGCAGAGGCCGAGGAGGAAACCCGCGATTACAAAGACCATATCTTGAATGTTGCTATTGGATATTCCGGAAGGGCTGAACTTGTCGATGCAGTACAGGCTATTGGTGAGAAGATTCAGTCAGGCAGTCTAGACCCCTCCAATATCAACGAGGAATTGATTGAGAAGCACCTATACACGAATGGAACCCCTGATCCAGACCTAATAATTCGTACATCGGGTGAAGAACGACTCTCAGGATTCCTTCTGTGGCAATCTGCATACTCAGAGCTCTATTTCGCGCAGATGTACTGGCCTGCGGTGAGACGGATAGATATCTGGAGGGCTCTCAGGTCGTACGAGGGAAGGGCACGTCGTTTTGGCTCATAATCTGTCCCCCCATCAGTCCTACCCCCTAAAATGGTGACACAGTCCTTTATATTGTTCCGGGGAATCTTCGATTGAACGGAGGAGACTATATCCTTGGCACGGAAGCCAATTGATGTCTACCAGGGTTTGATATATACGAAACTCTCGGTAGACAGTGTTTCACATATCGAATCTGTTGTTGGACGCTATGATGAACACATGTTGTCAGGCCAGAAGCTCTCTTTTCACCTTACGAGGTTTATAGAATTCTGGTGCAGGCATTCCGCATTCCTTCAAGACCGTGATTCAACAAATCTCTCAGACCTGACAACTGCTATTGACCTGCTGGATTACTTCACGTCCACCTCAAAGTGGTGGACAATGACAAGAGAGGACTCGGGGCTTATTCTGAGGCTTCCATCAAGAGATCCGCGCGAGTTTATCAAGTCGATTCCATTGGTTCAAATGGGGAGCGAAACCCTAGGAAGGATATCTGGAGCAAGAGATAGGCTCACACGTTTTCTAGAGGAGCATGAACTTGGTGACGATAAATCTCGTGCGGCACTAACCGAGCACTTAGTTTCCGTATGGCTTCTTCTCTGTGCCTTTTCGTGTAAAGGCCAGGGACGCAACATCTCCACTGAAGAGGACTTTGAAATTTCATATGATATTGTGCGTATTCTTCTCTTCTACATGTCCCTGAATGATTTCAGAGCACTAACAGCAGTTCGTCAGATTGCCACAGATTCAAACCTTCCAAAGATTGCAGTTATTAGCTTCTCTCCCGGATTTGAACGAAAACTTGACTCATCACTTGCCGCGAGCCTTGAGCGCGTACATGGTGAATACCTGACAAAGATAGCTACATCGACTCCAGCTGCATCACGAAACATCCTCACAAACTCGCTGCGAATCTTAGGGCAGATACAAGCGATGAAACTAGGAATGACACGAATTGAAAAGGAGGACTATGACTCAATAATTGTTGGAGCTATAGGTCTGCTTGATACACTTGGTGTACCTGCACAGCTGCTTCAAGATGAATCGGAGGTTGTCAAGCTGTTCAAGAGCTTGCAGCCAGGAGATGGTGTTGAAGAGAAACTATCTCTCTTAACAAGAAGGATTGAAGGATTGCTTGTGGACTCTGCAGGTAATAGGGATTATGTCCTTCAATATGCTAGACTGGTTCCACGAATTATTGCTCTATTACTCTTGGTTGCGGCTGCAACAAAGGCGCAGCCAACTGAACCACTTCAGGACCAGGATCTCAAGAGAGGTCTAATTCTGCTCAATAGGCTGTTTAGTGAGTAGCAGGGGAATCTTTGTTGGGGTCATCAATCAGAATTCGAGCATCCACAACTGAGGCACCCTTTCCCTTATCATAGACAAATGTTGGATTACAATCAAGCTCGTTAATCTCAGGATTCTCGTCTATCATCTTTGAAACCGCCATAATCACCTTGACCAAAGCATCCACATCTCTTGGTGGCTGGCCTCGAATGCCTTCTAGTATCTTTGCGGCTTTTATCTCAGAAATCATTTCCCGGGCATCCATTTCTGTGAGAGGAATGAGTCGAAAAGTGACGTCTTTAAGCACCTCCACAAAGATGCCCCCAAGACCGAACATGATTGCATGACCAAACTGTGGGTCACGAGTGACGCCTATGATAACCTCAGTACCCATATCTGCGAAGTCTGAGATGAATACTCCCCTACTGAGATCAACATCTATTCCTTTTTCTTCTCCGAATTTCTTGGCATTTTCTATGATGTCAATAAATGCCTGGCGAACCTCGTCCTCATTCTTTAGATTGATCTTGACGCCACCAGCATCTGACTTGTGAAGTATGTCCTTGGAAAGTATCTTCAGAACAACTGGGAAGCCAATCTTCTTTGACTTCTCTACAGCTTCGTCTGCTGTAGCGGCTGTATCGTAGGCTGGGATTGGAATCCCATATTCCTTCATTATGTCCTTGGCCTCATGTTCGAGAACAAAGGTCCTACCTTCGTCAAGGGCCATTTTGAATATCTTCTTGGCAGCTTTCATCCTTCTTCAGACCTCTCTGCATCTGGTGGCATGCCGGTCTTATTTATCATTTGAGGGAGGAAACATCTTTTTGAACTTGCCTCCGTGTCTGACTATATAACACAATTCTAATAGTAACACTGAACGAGCAGACTGTGAGGCACGAACTTGAGATTTGACATTCTTATTGATGGTCAGGCTATAATGGAATCTTCGAGCTCCGATTTTGAGGAGGTAATGAGATCTGCCTATGAGAGTAGACGCAAGGTCTTCGGGAATGAGCTGTTATGTTATAGTCCCACAGCTTATCCCTACAAGATTGAGGACCATCAACAGGTAAGTCGTCATAATTTCATATCCATCAGTGTGACTGGCACTTCTTGTTCCCTTCAGTGTGAGCACTGTGAAGGGCGTCTTCTCAAAGGCATGGAACCTGCTATGACGCCAGATCAGCTCATCCAGGTATGCAAAGAGGTCAGAATTCGGGGAGCTGAAGGTGTACTGATCAGCGGAGGCTCTGATTCAGAGGGCCATGTTCCACTCTCTCAATTCGGAGAGGCAATAAAGACAGCCACTTCAGAGCTCGGCCTCAAAGTGGTAGTTCATACGGGTCTGGTCGATGAAGAAACAGTCCAACTGCTGAAAGAGGCTTCAATCGATGCCGCAATGTTGGATATCATAGGAAGCAGAGAAGTTTCAGAGAATATCTATCATCTCAAAGATGGTCCAAAAAGAATGGAACAATCTCTCAATTTGCTGTACGAGGCTGGTATTCCAACTGTCCCCCATGTTCTGGTGGGATTGAATTATGGTCAGCTTGGTGGAGAATTGGAGGCACTAGACATCATATCTAGAACCTATCCTGCGGGAGTTGTAATCATCGCTTTGAGTCCATTACGAAAAACTCCCATGGCATCTGCTAGTCCGCCCTCTGCTGAATCGATAGGTAGGGTTCTGACTGTGGCCCGTCTGGCAATGAAAGAAACCCCACTCCTACTTGGATGCGCGAGGCCAATAGGACAGCACAAGATTGACACTGATAGTTATGCACTGCGCAGTGGTGTCAATGGCATTGCATACATTAGTCAAGAGGGTGTTAACTACGCCAAGACTCTCGGGCTAAATCCTGTATTCAGGGACATCTGCTGTAGTTTGGCCTACGAGCTGATCAACTAGCCCATCTCTTGGCACCAAATCCTGCAAGTTCATAGCCAAAGTCAAATATCCATAGGCCTACAGCTGCGAAAAAGAACGATTTCCAGATGGCTGAGAGCAGAATCACTGCAGCCTTCAGAGTGAATCTATAATAGAAGAAGTATGATATCTCCGGCCTCTCCTCTCTGTCAGCCCAATCATTTCCCCGTTCATCTACTATAGCAGCCAAGAGTAATATCAAAAGGAGAGTAAAGCGGCCAAATATGTCAGATATTGTAGGCACGCCTATCAGAAGCAGCGATGCTCCTATCATGATGAAACCAACCAAAAACTGTGGCTTGTTTACTTTTCCAGACAAGACAACCCCAATGACAATTGCGCCAAGAAGAACTAGGTCCCATTCTGAAAGCGCCATGAGGAGGCCAAACAACAATCCCGATAGAACCAAAGGTCCAATTGCTGCATTCGGTCGATTAAGTTCATCTAGGAGATCATCACCTAGCTTTAGAGTCAAGCCCGCCAGCAAATATCCAGTATAGTAAAGAAACCACTCTATCACTAGATTCGCCATCCGGGAATTCGGTTATTGTCTGGAATCACTCAGAATAGTGGCTCCTCAGCTTAACTATGATTCTTCGTCGGGCATTAGTACCCTCAGATAGCCAATTGCATCATTGGAGCCTAGCCTAAATTCAATGATTTATTGATAAAAGTTGGTACAGGTCCTACTGAAGAACTACTGGAGTTCCAATAGCCTGTCCTGGCAGGTTTGTGGTGAATTTGGCACGGACAACACCACTATTGCCATGGGGTTCTAGAACCCTACCCAAAAAGTCCCTTCCAGTCTCTGATGTCCATTTCACTTTCCGACCGACAAGTGCTGCAGCCTCAGCACGTGTCTTGACGGTGTCGAATAACAAAAGCACTTGATTGGGGTGTTGTAGGTGTTTACCCCGTCTGTAGCTAGTGACAACGCCTTGTAGACCCTTTTTGACTTCCTTCTTGGACAATCAGAGTTCCTCCTTAGGAGTTCTCGTTGACGCCCTGGAGATGGAATATAAGAGTTGTGTCAGGGGAACTACGGAGCTACTGTATTCCAGGCCCCTTCTCAGAATCTGGTTTTCTCCCAATCTCTGACAAATGTGAATCGATGCGTTCAGCAATAGCTTTGCTCTTCTCCATCAAGACATCGCGAACCGACCATCCAACAACATCCTGCTGTTGAGCAATCTTGAATAGTGCAAACCATGCATGCCCATCAGCGTAAGCTCCAGCCTGGTATAGTTCTTCAACCATCCGCCTGATAAGATCAATCCTGTCTTCTGAGTCTTCAATTTGCTTGAGGATGACTCCTTCCTTTTTCAGAGCCTCTCTGACACGCATAATCATTTGGATTGAGCTGATTGACGACAAAACGACCACGAAGAGAGTAATGGCTAGCAAATCCAGCATAAGCTGAAAGCCGCCTCTCGGATACAGTATCACTACTATAGATCCAATGAGGGCTAGCTGAAAGACTATACCCTCGATGACTGTGTGGAGGAGTCTTTTGGTCCTCCAAGCATAATACCTTGCGAGAGCTGATTTTGGCTTTTTGAAATTCATGATGGAGTTCAGATATGCATTCCTCCCCCCACGTACCAGATAGATGAGAATCCCCTGAAGCAAAAGGGCGTTTAACACAACAGTGAAGGAATATAAGCTGACAAGGCTCTGCATAGCTACAATTCTTCCGTACCGCTGTTTAAAAGCTATTGAAGTGCGCTTAACGAATTACTTTCGGCTCTCTCTCCAGACCCCCAATATATTCGGAGAAGCACATCCTTACTCAGAAAGGTCTAACCTTGTCTGAATCACCATCAATGATACTCGATTCGTTTTGGGCTGACAGCCAAAGACGACTTAGGGCTAAATCCCAGTGCCGTTCCTGGGAGGACAATATTGTCCATCTAGCAATGAACGGTATACGCGGGTCCGGGTGTTGCCCTCCCGGAATACGGCCTGGGCTCGCGTCTTATTCTTCATCGAATAACTTATCTCAGGACCAGAGACACTCGACGCTTGTGGCCCGACATGAAACCTGTACGTCACATAGATCCTGCAGATGACATAACCTTACGCAGCATTCTAGAATCTATGAGAGATGTGGGCGTCCTTGGAGCTGGCCGACTTGGAAGAGCGGCCTCAATTGCTGCACGCATGTTCAAGGACCCAGACTGCTTTAGGTTCCTATCACTCTCCGGCCCAATGGTCCCTGGTGGTCTACGAAGAATAATCAGTCATCTAGTAAAGGGCGGATATATCAATGCGATAGTCACAAGCGGTGCAAACATCGTCCATGACCTTGTCGAAGCTTATGGCGGTGCACACTACCGAGTCCCACCACAGATGGATGACCGTGAACTGAGAGAGGCTGGGATGGGCAGGATTGCGGACCTCTATGTCGAGGAAAAGGACTTTGAGGTTTTTGAGAAACGAATCTACGATTTCTTGGATGCACTGCCTGATGACAAGTTGACAAGTCTTGCTCCAAGTGAGTTAATATCCGAACTCGGGTCTTCCCTTTCAGATGAAGCATCAATAGTGCGACAGGCTGCACTGCACAACGTCCCTATCTTTTCGCCAGGCCTCATGGACTCGATGCTCGGTTTCCACATGTATACTTACAGCACCACGAAGGCTTTTGCTCTTGATTTTGTGAAGGATCTACGGATTCTTGGAGAGATTGTGACTAGACCCAAGAAGACGGGTGCAATAATGCTAGGTGGTGGTCTTACAAAGCATTTCACAATGGGTTCTACCATACTGAGGGGCGGTCTTGATATGGCAGTCCAAATCACCCTTGATCGCCCTGAGGGTGGTAGTCTTGGTGGGGCTCCATTGGTCGAGGGTGTTTCATGGCAGAAAGTTCAGACCGAAGCCAAATTCGAAACGGTCATCGGGGATGCAACGATTATCTTTCCACTGTTGATTCTAGGCATCCTTGGATAGCATCTGCCTTAGATTGCGTCTACGAACGTGCCATGACAATCAGTCCAATCAGGAGAATCAGTGCACCGATGTATAGGTGTTCCAGATGAAATTCTCCTATGATGATTGGGTCAAATTCTGGCAACCAGTGTAGCCAGTCCGTCCCTGGTACAAAGTCATGAAGGTCATCCACAAAGATTGCCAACCCTACTATGGACAGTAGAGCTCCAAAAGCTAGCTTACCCGTACTTCTCGAAATCTCTCTCACTCTCCTCTGTCATCTAATGAGGGAAACAGCTATCTGTATACATAAGCCGGTTATCAATTATTGCACACCTTGGAGAAGACTTATCTCCATTCAAAGTTAACAAATGTTAAGACAAATCTGGAGAGGAATTAATGACCAAAAAGTATCCAATCCCATATAGTACGGAAACGGTGTATTTCCAGTACGATGTCAAGGACTTTGACCGGGCTAGGAAGTTCTATGAAAAAATCCTGGGGCTCGAGAAGACTTGGGACGGCGGTGAAGAAGCTGGCTGGATGGAGTTTGCCCTGCCTATCACTGGTGCAAGACTGGGTTTAAACTATAAGCCCGAGGGCGAAATCACGCGAGGTTCTGGCACTCTGACACTTGTAGTCGATGACCTTGTTGTAACGAAGGAGTACCTCAAGAGCAAGGGCATTGATTCGGATGACATTGTAGACATCCCAGACATGGTCTCATACTTCAACTTCGAGGACTCTGAGAG
>JAHQWZ010000076.1 GCA_029856425.1 Candidatus Thorarchaeota archaeon | reverse complement strand
GAGTTTCGGGGATAATCACTCAGCTTCTCTGTCAATAGCTTGCATTAGAAGCCAGACAAAATCCATTGTTCGTTTAATTGCATCAAAGTCTACATTCTCAAACACATCGGTTGGCTGGTGCCAGTTGGGAATAATGCCATCAGGAGTATAGCCCACGAAAGTTAGGCATCTCAATCCTGCTTTGATACCAATCGCACCGTCAGTATATGCCGCTTTCTGCTCCTTCGAGTACGCTCTCAATTCTGGATTCTCTTCGGCAAGACGATCAGCCAGTGCTATGAGTTCTGAGTCATATGTGAATGGAAAAACCAGAGTTTCCTTGGTCAGGTAGCAGGGGCCAGCTCCTGCTCCACCAATGTTGTCGATTGTCAGGTATACTGCCTCTCCAATTTCATCTAGATGCGAGTCAAGCCATGCAGCAGCCCCATATGCTCCTACTTCTTCACATCCTGTGTTGACCACCCAGACACGGCATTTCTGTAGCGGCTCTTTGGCAAGCTTCTCAGCTAAGGCCATCGTCAAGGCAGCACCTGATGCATTGTCATTTGCACCAAAAGAATAGGGGGTGAAGTCAGCAGAGATTGCCATAAGAAAGATTGCAAGCACTGGAATACAGAGTATTATTGTTATTAGTCTAAGAATCTCAAAGGCAATGAAGATTTGCACGCCAAAGATAAGTAGCAGCAGAATGGCGCTGACAAAAGTCAACGTTGTCAGCCTATTGAAAATTGAAAACCATCTCAATGAGCGATGAGATATTGGCGTCCTGTGTGTATCTATGTGGCCCACTATCACTATGGTCTGCTTAATTTCTGAGGCAGGTTCTACCGCAACACTGACATTTTGACTAAGACCCTTTGGCAGTATCCACCGAAGAGGATTTGATTTGAAAGACAATTCTAGTATGAGAGAAGCCAACACAAATGCAGTGACGAGTGGAGCAATCACAGCTCCATACAATCCGCCAAATAGAAAGACAATCTCAGCAACGAGCACTAGAAATGTGCTAATTGTGAAAGGACTCCAAGCAGACTTTGCACCAGCGAATATCTCGGTGATTGGTGTAAGATCCAAGCCCTTGTAAATATCTTCTGCATAAGCAGCAGCCCTCTTCTCTTCGGGAGTCGTAGACCCTCTTGGTCCAATATCTACTGAGAGATGATGAACATGCTTCCTAAGGGAATCTATTGTCGACACTCTTCTTCCTCCATTCTGCTATGTATTTGGCGGATTGAAGAGTTACTAAAAGGAGTCTAAATACGTAACGTTTCATGGAGGCAATCTGTCCAAAAGGTCTTTATGATGGATGACAAACTACGATGTTTCAGCTTTTGTTGGGCGGCTGTGGGATAAAAGAGTTGTCGGACAACCATGGAATTCGATAGACCGAAATGTTTCCTTTTACCGTGCTGAACGATGCTTATAACAGCAGCCTGTATACTATTTTGAATTGCACATGCGATACCTTCTTGAGGGCATCGCACTCGGGATGTAGAATATCTGGAGATTTAGAAATGACTGATGAGGCTGAGAGTCCCTATCTCACTCTGTTTGAGGACTCTCCAGTTTCGTTATGGGAAGAAGATTTCTCGCAATTGAAGACGTATCTTGATACACTGAAGGCATCAGGCGTATCTGACTTCAGGACATACTTCTGTGAGGACTTGGATGAAGTATTGAAGTGCGCAGAACTAGTTCAGGTTGTTAGGGTAAACCGGGCAACCCTTCAACTCCAAGGTGTAGAAGATGAAAACCTGCTCCTCGGAAGTCTGCGAAATATCCTAGTTGAAGATGCATATGATCTCTTTCGAAACGAAATTATAGCCTTGGCCAAAGGTGAGAATAAATTCAAACAGGTTGTAGAGTTAGAAACAGTCACAGGCGATTCTAGGCACATTCTGCTGCAACTCTCTGTCCCCGAGGAGAGTAGAGAGTCCCTGAATAGAGTCATTGTGTCAATGATGGATATAACCGAGTCCACCAGAGCGAGGAAAGCCTTTGAGCGGGAACGAATGGCTTTCCAGATGATTGCAGAGACCGCACTGGAACCGACTTACACTCAGGCAACCAGTAACAGGATAATATCCGGATTGGTGGAGATTCTAGGATACGATTTGGGAACCCTTAGGTTATATGACGAAGGAAGCCAAGTATTGCGATTGCATGCTGTCGTTGGTATTCCTGAAGGTGCGAGGAGCGAGGTTCCTCTTGATGACCAAGACTACCTGGCAGCGTATGTTGCTCGGACGAAGTCGCCCATTTTCGAAGCGGATATTGAGAATAGCTCGATTCCTGAGGCGCGAAGGGCTGTCATTGAAGGAATGGGAATTCAGTCACTAATATTCTGGCCATTACTTGGAGCCAACGAAGAGCTTCTCGGAGTCCTGAATATAGCTGCACGAAAAAAGAAAAGCCTGACAGACCAGGACCGAAACCTGTTTCAAACCATGGCTGGAATGCTCTCTACAGTTCTCGCGAGATACCTGGCTCAGGATGCTCTGCGTACTAGCGAGGAAAGGTTTCGATTACTTGCAGAAAATGCAAAGGATGTTATTTGGACAATAGATCTTGATTTCAAATTCACATACATCAGTCCTGCTTGTGAGGAGGTGCTAGGGTACTCTCCCGAGGAGCTTATGGGCGAAGACGTGGGCTCTCTTATGCCTCAGGAAACAGTCGAAATAGCTGAAGCTGTTCTAGCGGAGGCACTTGCACTGGAAGATGAAGTTGGGAAGGACGGCTATGAAGCACCTCCGTTAGAGCTGGAACTCCTCAGAAGAGATGGAACAAGAATCTGGGCAGAAATTTCACGAGCCTTTCTCCGTGACAACAAGGACAAACCAGTCGGAATCTTGGGCATTGCTCGTGACATCACTGAGAGGAAAAAGACAGAACGTAAGCTTGAGGAGGCTTTGGCAACAGCTGCTTTCTACAATGATCTGATGGCACATGACATATCCAATCTTCAGCAAGGAATAATGTCAAGCATGGAACTTATGCTGGAGAGCGGCAAGCTCCATGAACAATTAGAAACCCTGGCTAAGTCAGCTCTAGCACAGACACAAAGGGGAGCAAAATTGGTCACGAATGTGAAGAAATTAGCTGCTCTGGGAGAAAAATCCGAGCTTGCCCCCATCGACCCACATGTGGCACTTACAGAAGCGATTGAAATGGTCCATGACTCATACCCGAGCTTGAATATCAAAATCAATACCAACTTCAGTATGGACCAATACTCTGTGCTTGCAGACGAGTTTTTGGTAGATGTCTTCTATAACCTGCTCCACAACTCAGTAAGAATGGACACGAATGATGTAGTAGTGATCGATGTAGTTACTGAGGATTCAGAAGGAGATAGATTCCTAACTATTAAGGTGCAGGACAGAGGACCGGGTATCAGCGACACCCTAAAGAAGGCGATTCTCGCTCGGTTTGGGGACAGAGAGAAGCGAGGGACCGGACTGGGACTCACTCTTGTCCGTCGCATTATGCACAGGTATGGCGGCCGCATATGGGTAGAGGATCGTGTGCAAGGTGATTATCGACAAGGCACCAGCATGGTAATGATGCTACCAAAGACTTCTGCCTAGCATAGTTTTGGAAAGAAAAGCATGGGATGCGGCGCTGAGGCACCACAGACCGAAGTATTCAAATGGCATCCATTATTCTTGAGAGTTGCCACTCTCAATTAGGATTCCTGCTTCTCCACAGCTTGTCCCCTCTCCTGCGTAGGAGAATTGCTATGATAACAATCGACTACGGTTTCTTTTGTCTGAACACATTTATTGGGTATTCGTGACCTTTTCATATTGTTATGTTCGACTTTCAAGTGAAACCAATCCTTCTCTATGGGGTTTACGAGAAGAAGGAGCAAACTAGTTGGAGACCTTGGGGCGGGATTCAATCTGAGGCTGATGCAGACAGCGAGATTAAGAAGATTAAGGATGAATTACTAGAATTACAAAATGAGGCTGACTTCCCATTACGAATTCAACCTTTAAGCAAGACCAAAACTGTTGAAGACATAGAGAATCTAGACATCAATGCAGATGCGATTCTAGTATACGCAGCTGGTGTGCAGGAAATTGACTCGATTGAGCCCCTAGAACAATTGTTGACATATGATATGCCAATAATATTCTTCCTCAGGAAAGACTATCTCTGGTACGAAATAATACATCCGCGATTCCTAAGAAAAAGTGTATCTGATGAGAACCTGCAACCTGTCATTGTTGAGGATATTATAGTTGATGATTACAAAGAACTTCTCCAGAAATTAAGGTCTCTAGTAGGGCTGAAATCTGCAATTAGTGCAAAAGTCATCTCAATAGGAGCCCCTGGTGGTTGGGGTATTGGGCAGGAGGCTGTGCAAAAGGCAAAAGACACATGGGATTTTCAAATAGAAACCATCTCCTATCAGGAGTTAGCGAATAGAATCGAGGTATTGAAGGCAAATCCAAATGCAATTGAAGCGGCTCAAAAAGATGCAGAGAACTATTTGTCAAATAATGAAGTCGAGCTTAAAACAGACAAGAGTTTCGTAATCAATGCCTTTCTGCTCGAAAGAGTTTTCAAAGACTTGTTAAAAGAAGAAGACGCATGCATCCTTACAATTGCAGGATGTATGTCAATTATCATGCCGATATCTGAAACGACTGCTTGCCTACCCATCTGTTTACTCAATGATTCTGGATACCTAGCATTCTGTGAATCCGACTTTGTCGCTATTCCAGCAGGAATTCTTTTACACTATATTTCAAGCAAACCTGTTTTCTTTGTAGACCCTACCTTACCCCATAAAGGTCAAGTCACTGTTGCACATTGCACAGCACCGCGTAGAATGGATGGCTTAAACCTTGAAAGAGTGGAAATTCTCACTCACTTTGAATCTGATTATGGGGCAGCACCACAAGTGAAGATGAAGAAAGGTCAAGTAGTTACTGTTATCGATCCTTCGTTTAAGGGAAACGAGTGGATTGGATTTAGAGGAAGAATAACAGACAATCCGACTCTTCAAATATGCCGCACTCAACTAGACATAGAGATTGAGGGTGATTGGGAGAAACTGTTGCATGAGATGAAAGGATTTCATTGGCTAGTTGTATATGGTGACTATTTGATTGAAATTGAGTATGCTTTGAAAAAAGTGGGTGTCAAATGGACGAATCTTTCTAAAAGCAATTAGCCCATAAACATCTATGTCCAATGTAGATAGGCCTGAATTTCACCAATTTTGAGTCCCAGGATTCAACTTATCACAGAGGGATGTTGCCATGCTTCTTTGGAGGTCGGCTCTGCCTCTTACTCGCCAGCACATCTAAACCCTTGCAGATTAGTGACCGTGTTTCGTGTGGAAAAATCACTTTGTCTATATAGCCTAAGCCCGCAGCAATATAGGGATTAGCGAATCGCTCCCTGTACTCTTTCACTAGGGCGGCACGCTTCTTCTCCTTGTTCTTTGCTGCAGCGATTTCCTTTCGGAAGATGATGTTAATTGCACCATCGGGTCCCATAACTGCGATTTCTGCAGTAGGCCAAGCATAGACCAAGTCAGCTCCAATATGCCGAGAGGACATAACGTCAAAGGCACCACCATAGCCTTTTCGAGTGATTATGGTAATCTTGGGAACTGTAGCCTCAGCAAACGCATAGAGGATCTTGGCTCCATGACGTATGATGCCGCCCCATTCCTGTGCAGTTCCGGGCAGATATCCGGGGACATCCATGAACGTGATAACAGGGATATTGAATGCATCACAGAACCGAACGAATCTAGAGCACTTATCAGAAGCGTTGATGTCCAGTGTGCCTGCCAAGTGGGCAGGCTGGTTGCCGACAATGCCAATTGAACGGCCATCCACACGAGCAAAGCCCACAATCATATTCTTTGCCCAGTGTTCATGGACTTCAAAGAACTCTCCATTGTCGACAATTTTCGCCACGACGTCTCGCATGTCATATGGCTTGTTGGGATCATCAGGCACAATGTCATCTACTGACTCATCCATGTCGTCAGGAGAGCAGTCACTCATCACTCTCGGAGGATCCTCCAAGTTGTTGCTGGGGATGTAGCTTAGAAGTTTACGTATCTGCTCGAAACAGTGGTCCTCATCCTCACTGGCAAACTGAGCAACCCCACTCACACTGTTGTGAGTCATTGCACCTCCGAGCTCCTCGAAGGTGACCTCTTCGCCCGTGACTGTCTTTATGACTTCGGGTCCAGTGATAAACATGTGAGAGGTGCCCTTGACCATCAATGTGAAATCAGTGACTGCAGGACTATAGACTGCACCGCCTGCGCATGGACCCATTATGGCTGAAATTTGTGGAATCACACCGCTCGCCCATGTATTCAATCTGAAGATATTGCAGTAGGAAACGAGTGACTTCACACCTTCTTGTATGCGCGCTCCTCCACTATCGTTCAACCCAATGCAAGGAGCTCCGGCATCCATTGCCATTTGCATGACTTTGACTATCTTGTCGCCATACATCTCAGCCAATGAACCACCGAACACTGTGAAGTCCTGGCTAAAGATGAACACCTTGCGACCATCGATTGTACCGCATCCGGTGATGACACCATCGCCCAAGACCTGTTTTTCATCCATGCCAAAGGCGGTCTCTCGATGAACCACAAACTCATCAATCTCTACAAACGAGCCCTGATCGAGCAGCTTTTCAATGCGTTCCCTCGCCGAGTATTTACCCTTCTCGTGTTGTTGCTTGATACGCTCCTCTCCACCGCCGAGTTTGGCTTCCTCACGCATATTAGTTAGCCGCTCGAACTTGTCTTTCTTGCTCATCGCAGGACACCTCTGCACTCTAGTCTGCTGAATCCTGCGTACCTAGTTTTGAATGTTCTGCTAGGCTAGGAAGAAGGATACTATCCATTCTTCGAAATACGAGATGACAAACACAGGCTTGGGCCCCTTGATTATCCTAGACTTCAACCTACTCTCAATGCAATATACAGGAATAATGCGTTGATACTAAGAATAAGCACAATGCCCAATGCTATTCTAAGCTTTGATCTGTGTGTCGTAGAAAGAGGAGTCATTAGTCCTATTGATAGCACCAATCCCACAATCAATGAGATAAGGAATGCAAACACGATGGGAGTCGTTTTTGCCACTTCTGCTCCCACTATGAAGTACTCGTTGCAAACGAACCAGCCTGAAAGAAAGAAAAACAAAAGGCATACAGCAAGACCTAGTTTCGAAGTTGGATAAGCAAGACCTTCATTTTGCATCACCCTTTAATCACTCCTTCCTGAGGGCGGCAACTAGTTACTAATTCCGCTGTAATAGAATATATAGATATTCAGCAAAGCCTCTATAGCAGCCAAACCTATCACAAGGTTATCTATGAGGAATGCCGTCATTCTTCCAGGTGGCAAGCACCAAGAATGGGGCCAGCAATCTCAGCCAGCCCCAATAGGCGTGAAGGCACCTGCTTCAGAAAAGACCCTAGTTGGGTCACAACCGGGTCGAGTTGAATGAATTGTTAATCGTCATGGAAACATCCATGCCTCCCGTATCAGGCGGTGGCTGTGCGGCCACAGTCAATTGAAGCAGATCCCTAAAGAACAGATGGTACTTGCTAGACTCTGACCAGCCACTAAGCAGTTCATTGGGGGTGTGGCCTCCGATAGAAGGGAGACTCATGCTATGCAGCTCGTCATCTGTCCGTAATAGCAATAGAGGACTCATCTGCTCTATTATTCAGTGCTTCCTGAGGTATAAGAACACCACAGAATCGCGAAGAAGAAAGAAACTACATGATGGTCTTCAAGACGGAGGGTATTATTGAAATGCGATTCAGCGTATCATGCATTGGTGGCTTATCATCGCAGTTGCAAAAGTGAGATTCTTCGCAGCTATTGCCATTGCAATTCTCATTTCGTCCTTAATGGTAGCTGCGGACTCCGATGCTCATCTTGAATGGGATAATGAATTTCGATTGGTCAAAGTTACAACTGGAAAATTGGAACTAAGATATGATGACAATTGGAACTCTCCACGTTTTGGGAT
>JAHQWZ010000075.1 GCA_029856425.1 Candidatus Thorarchaeota archaeon | reverse complement strand
CAACGGTATTCATGAAGGGATGTCCTATGAGCTGTACATGGTGTCATAATATCGAAACTATTGATTCCGAACCACGGACCGTCTGGTACTCAACGAAGTGCATTGGAGACCAAGCATGTATCCAGGCATGCCCTGAAGGCGCCCTCACACTGCTCGAACAAGGAATGCAAATTGATCTTGAGAAATGCAAGACTTGTGGAACATGTGAGGAAGTATGTCCTACAGGAGCCATCAAGGTTATGGGTAAGAAATGGGAATCCACGGCCCTTGTAGAGGAGCTTCTTCGTGACAGGGTTTTCTTCACCACATCCGGAGGAGGAGTCACACTCTCTGGAGGCGAGGCTACTTATCAAGCTGACTTCATGATGGAGTTGGCTGAAGGCCTACGAGCTGAAGGCGTGAATGTAGCATTAGATACTTGCGGCTATTGCAGTGAGTCAGTACTCAAACGCGCATTGACAGTTATCAGCATGGTTCTCTATGACTTGAAGATAATGGATCCGGAGAAGCATCTGGAATATACAGGAGTACCTCTGGATCGCGTCCTGTCCAATGCAAAGATTGTCGCTGACAGCGGAGTATCGGTTTGGGTTCGAACGCCTATAATTCCTGGATACACAGACAGTGAAGAGAATATCAAAGCGATTTCACTTTTCATTATCAATTACATGCCGAATGTAGAGAGATATGACCTCTTGGCGTTTAACAAGATGTGTATAGACAAATATGCCCTCTTTGGACTTGAATATCCACTAAAGGATAAAGATCTTGTGACCAGAGATAAAATGGAACAATTAGCCAAGGTTGCCCGGGAGGAGGGCGTTTCGAATGTTTTCTGGTCAGGCATGACCAAGAGAGAAGATGGAACTTCAACCGATAATGAAATGAAGGTGGATGTAAATACCTGTGAATAGCGCTATGCCATTGAAGCTTTTGTGTACCTTTAAATGAATGGAAGAAACCAAGGCTTGGCAAACATATGGATATTCCATAATTCCCACTAGAGGCGTAGATACCACACCAAAACCCTTTTTCTTCACCAAAGTCAGCATTTCTTTCGATGCCGAGGATGAGGACATGGGAATATTCCACAAAGGACGGAGCTATCATATCAGTGAGACATGCAGTTCCCGCCGATGCCAGAAATCTCCATGGGGGCTTTGATGAGGTCATTCAAGAGGGAATATGGCTGCCAACCTTTAATGCGAATAGCAACATTGCAGACTGGGTGAACTGGATTCAGCGGACAAATCAAAGCCGGGATGTGATGCTAGTAGCTGAGATTGATGATGAGTACACTGGGCATCTCACACTGCAGACTGAGGAGTGGATGGCTTCACGGCACGTTGCAAAGCTAGGTATCATCATTACAAAAGACCATAGAGGAAGGGGCATTGGTAGAGCATTGATGCAGGCTGCTGAAGAAGCTGCTTTAGATTCTGGCTTTCAGAAGATCATTCTGAGTACCTTCGAAGATAATCAGATTGCACGCTCATTGTATGCAACGATGAAATATCGAGAGGTGGGTGTTAGAAAGCGTCATTTCAAGATGCCGAAGGGCTTTATAGACGAAGTGCTATTTGAAAAAGAACTGGTTTAACAATTCAAGATATTGCGGTGGTCACCTGTATGTGGCGTGAAATTGTAGAGTATTTTCATGAATCTCCTCAAAGGATGAAGGTGGCCCAAGCTATTGTTCGTCATGGATTCAATATTGAAAAGCCCGGTCTGGTTCGTTGTGGTCCTATTCGGATTCCTTTGAAATCTATTGGTGATGCCCTTGGTATTGATAGACGAACAGTCCGAGCAACAACAGAAGACATCTGTCGAGATGAACGGCTTTGTGAGTTCTTCAAAAGGCTGCAACCAGCTGGGCCTTCACTAGAGAAAGTCCGTGAAGTCCTCGGCTATGGAGTATTGACAATATTCGTCGAGTCTCCTGAAAATGCAGGGATTCTCTCAGAAGTCACATCCATCATCGCTGGATATGGAATATCGATTCGACAAGTCCTGGCTGAGGACGTGGAGATATATGAAGAGCCGTGTCTGAAGGTGATCACTCATGAACCTCTTCCTGGTAGAGTCATCGAAACGCTCACTGCAGTCAAAGGTGTGAGCCGAGTCATTATTGAGAAGTAGTATGAATGCTACTTAGCAAGACTGAAAAGGCTGCACAATCGCCCCGTTCTGAGCGCTTTAGCAATGGTTGACCCTGATGAACAATCAGCAGTGGATCAAGTCCCTCCTCAGGAAAATGCTCCTAGTCAGAAATCGGGCATGCACCAAGTATGGATGCTGGCAATATCATTGAGCATCCTGCAAATAGGGTTCGGAATTGTGACTCCGATTTTTCCATTCTATATCGTGGAATTGAGAGTTGGTGCAACTGAGCTGGGTGTACTAGCGGCCTCGTTTGCCCTCACAAGAATTATTCTGGCAGGTCCTTTGGGTGGTTTATCAGACAGAGTCGGACGGAAAAAGGTCCTCTTGGCAGCCCTTGCTGGTTTCGCTGTTTCTAATCTCATCTATGCCTACGCAAATAGCATCATTGTTATGATTTTTGCCAGGGCACTTGAAGGCGGCATCTCGGCAGGATTCTACCCTGCTGCAAATGCCTTCGTATCTGATATGACAACTCCTGAGAATAGAGGATCAGCAATGGGTTATTTGAGCATGGGTAATATGGTTGGTTTTGTTGTTGGACCTTCGCTGGGCGGCGTTTTAGCGGAATTCCTTGGAATACGGCTTCCCTTCGTGATTGCGGCAGCAGCAAGCCTAGCCACTCTAATCATTCTCAATCTCATAGTCCACGAGCCCGACCGTCAGACTGTCCGCAGCGAGTTTGAGAGGCAAAGAGTACCTGTACGTGACATCTTCTCACAGAATGCAAAAGCATACTCCGCGCTTGGTATCACAATGTTCGCAAACATGTTCGCAATTGGAATCCTAGAGGTGGCTTTCATGCTAGATTCCGTCCAAAGATATGCCTTCAGTCCTTTGGAGATTGGAGCTTTCTTTGGTGTTCTCGGAGTGATTGTCATCATCGGGAACATTGCTTTCGGAAGGATATCTGACAGAATCGGTCGGAAGTGGCTGATAACGATTGGTTCTCTTGTCGCAGCACTGGCTCTCTACTTCTTCATGATAGCGTCAGGTGTTATGTCATTTTACCTAGCTGGTGCTTTTCTTGGCGTGGCAATCTCCATGAGAGGTCCTACAATCCAAGCAATGGTAGCTGACCTTTCCGATGCACGAGCCTATGGAAGTGTTATGGGCACATTTGGTGCAATCAGCAACTCCGCTTATGTCGTTGGACCAATCCTAGGAGGCGTTCTCTTCGACACCTCTGGTGACTCAATCTCAGCACTTGGACTAACTGTAGTGGTATCTGTGGCCTCTGCAGTTGTTGCAGGGGTTGGCTTGCCGAGCTATAGACCGAGTGCGTCACTTTCTGAAGATGAAACACAATAGCGATTAGACAATCTCCGCCGAAACGTATGCGACTACGTCATTGTAATTGCCAGTCATATCTCCAGAATTGGTGTACTTCAATACTTCAAATCTAGTGGCACCGCGTTCCTTTGCGTATACCATTGCAGTAGCAATAGGACCAGCTCCACAGATACTAATGCGATGACTTCGAACAAAATCTATGAAGCCCTGAGGATCCAGGAACTCCAGGTACTCCATTGCTTGGTTATCCTTTTTCTTGGCGCTCTCAGCTGTTTCGAAATGTGTGAAATCTGAGCTTGCAATCACTAGAATGTCCATTTCCTCAGCCAGTGCGGCGATTGTCTTTCCAACCGATTCACATAACTCATAGGTGGGTTCTCTTAAGCAAATTGGCACAAAGCTGAAATCCTGGTCGAACATGAATTGCAGAAAGGGTAACTGAACTTCGATTGAGTGTTCGCTGCTGTGTGCTACACAGTCATTCGATGCATGCTCATTCTCCTCAACAATGGCTGAGCCCAATTCTGCATCATATCTAACAACACCCAGCGGCGTTTCCCAGTTGTCATTGCAGATTGCAACTCGTGCCCCAATGCCATAGTGGTTGGGACCAATTATCACTATGTGATCTGGCTTGCCATCCTCATAGAGTCGAAGGAAGCTATGCGCCGCTGGCATTCCTGAATACATATATCCCGCATGCGGTGAAATGACTGCTTTCACTTCACGAGTCGTTCCTGGATCCCCTTCAGGGATTCGCCCAGGGCCAAGCCCTGTAAGAAAGCAGTTCTGTATTCTCTCTGTGAGAAGGTCTGCTTTCCCTTCATAGAATCTGCCTGCGACCACTGGCATACGAACCATTTCAATCCCATAGAATCATTAACATTGCAGGAGAAAAGCATTACCTTATGCGATTGACTCGCATAGGTCCTTTAGAGAAGGTCCTTGACCACCTTGCTTAGATTCTCAATCTTGACTTGCAGTGTATCTTTTGTGCTCATGTTCCTTAGACTTACTACTCCCTTCTCAATATCTCGCTGACCCACAATCACCACGAATCTTGCTTTTTTGGAGTCTGCCTGATCAAGCAGCTTCTTGAGAGGTCTGTCCATGAGGTCACACTCACACGAGATACCCTCGCTAGCCAAATCTGCAAGTATCTTCATTCCGAATTTGACCATTTCTTTCTTAATAGGAGCAATATAGACATCAATACCCGAGTCCAGCTTTTCACCAAAACCTCGAGCCATTAGTACATCTATGAGGCGATCGATTCCCATTGAAATGCCAGTTGCTGGAGTTGGCTGTCCACCAAATTGCTCGATGAGATTGTCATAGCGTCCTCCTCCTCCAATCGACCCCACTTTTGGTTCTCCAAGGAAAATAACTTCAAATACAGGGCCGGTGTAATAATCTAAGCCACGAGCAAGAGACATATCGAATTCTGTGAATCCCCCAACTCCACTTTCAGAGAATATCTCAGCCATTAGCCGGAGTTCTTCAACACCCTGCATACCGATTTCAGAACCATCGAGCACTGTGGCAAACCTATTAAGGGTCTCTAAACCGCAACCCCTAATCTGTATGGCATCTAGTAGATAGTCACTCTCCTCGCTGCCAATCCCCCGAATCCTAAGTTCCTCCTTGACTCCATCTCGTCCAATCTTGTCGAGCTTGTCAATCGCTCTGAAACAGTCAAATGCGAGGTCATCAGAAACCTCTGCTTTTTCTATCATGCCTTTGAGCACTTTTCGATTATTTATCCGAACTATGTAGCTGTCGCCAAGAACGCGTTTCAGATACTGCAGAGCCACGAGAATGACTTCTGCGTCCGCAGCTGCACTGTTTGCTCCCACGATGTCAACATCTGCTTGACTGAATTCACGGTATCGTCCTGGTTGTGGTCTATCGTATCTCCATGCCTTGCCAATTGCATATCGCTTGAATGGCTTGGGTAAATGAGGATTGGAAGCTGAGATTCTTGCCAACGGAATCGTGAGATCGAAAATGAGTCCTACCTCTCGATCTCCCTTGTCTTTGAATTTGAAGGTTTCCGCCTCTATCTCATCACCGCCTTTTGCGGAAATTGTCTCCCAAAGTTCCATCACTGGAGAATCCACCGGCTCATAGCCAAAATCTTTGAAGACCTCAACTGCTACTGCAATCAAGTACTCCCTAATTCTCATCTCAGGACCCATGAGGTCCCTCATGCCTCGCACTCGTCTTAATTCTGACAATTAGAAGTCCTCCGTAAAATTCTCACAGCAACAACTCATGGGGGCTGTATAGAATCCACTAACAGAGTCATCATTGCAGATGAACTAAGCCACCAACATTCAATGTTGTCACCAACCTCGAGTCGCCTGTGTTGTACTTTAAGTCTTGCGATTGTTCATGCTATTGGTAGAATTCCAAAGAATAACAAGAGGATGAATATCACAACTCCTGCAACCATCATCAAAGAGTCTTTGGCAACCATCTTTAGCAAGGTAGTTTCACGGTCTGAAGTATAGACATAGACCATTTTATTCAATACTGAAGTTGTGGTAGCTATGATTACCGCATAGACTGCTGTTGAAAGGGATATTGTAGCTCCTGCAAATCCAATACCAACAATAGCGACGATGGCTCCCGCTGAGGCAAATCCCCCAATGAATGCTGCTGCAAAAACGCCTGCGTCACTATAGATGTCCTGTAGGAACAAAGATAGGATTGATACTCCCGAGAACACAAGAGCGAAACGAATGGCAGCTCCAAACTCGAAAGGTGATGCCAGCGCACCATCAAGCAGTTCATCATCAACCCTCGCCGATCTCTTAGTTACTCGAAGCATACGATAGATTCCAACAAGGAATAGGATTGCCAGCGGTATAATGTAGTATCTGAATATCTGTAGGGAAGGATCGACTATAATCAGAAGGACTCCATTCCTAAGAACCATGGCAACATTGGCAAGGACTGCTCCCACTGCCGTTCTTCCTGGAAATGCTCTTTCAGTGCGAACATGGAAGTCTGTCAAGCTTGATACTGTCGCCTCACTGTTTGCAAATCCGCCGAAAAAGCCGAAGAACTACGGTCCTCTTCCTCTGAACTTTTTGACAAGAATATAGTTAACAAAGCTAATTGACAATAGAATAATGGCAAAGAGGTAGATTTGGAATGTGGGAACAGTAATTGTCCAAAGCTGGACAGTCTGTGGCATTAGTGGCCATAGGAACAAAATTAGAACTCCTAGTTCCACCGCGCTAATCATCTCCTCGCGTGTTATGACTTCAACTGCGGCTTTGAACTCTTGTTTGAATCCTAATACAAGAAACACAAGGAATGAAACAGTCATGGCAAATACCTGCAGTGGTCCAATAAGCTGTCCAGGCGCAGGGATCTCGTCGAGCCCAACAATTGTGCCCAGTACAAAGGAAATCGCCAAAACGATTGATGTCGTCATACCCTTGCGCATCGTCCGAAACATCTTGTAGACGACCTGAACCCCAATCAGGATTGTTGAAACAGAGATTGCATAGATCAAGATCAAGGCGTTGTCAGTAATCGTGTACGTGTACGCAGAAATGGTTCCAAATAGGCTTAGTAGGCCAAATGATCTGACACCACCAGGCGACTCCTCGATATGACGCTTCTGCCGTTCAAGTCCAATAAGAGCACCAACTGAGAAACCTATCAAGCATCTTATTACTAGATCTGAGCTGAGGAGTATCTCTTGCATCTCTATTCACCCTAATAGCTAGGCGGAATTAACGAGGGAGTCTGTCTTCCATTTAAGGAATTGCGTCATCGCACAATAATTCAAAGAAAAGAAAAAGAAGAGGTCGACCTTAGTCGAGCCTCGTGTTTTCCAAAAGCCGAGAGAGTGGGATATCGAAATGCTCTCCTGTTGGCAGTGTTCTCCTAACTGTCATCGGGAGAACCCGAGCACGTAGTTCTGCCTCTGCCAAGGAAAAAAGCTCACTGGGAGCAGTACGCATATCGATTATGACAGGTGCGCCCATGGATATCTGCAAAGCTCTCGCTCCAATAATTCTAGCCTTCTCGAATTTAGTCAGCCATTTTGGACCGATAGGGATGCCCATTGACGCCTTATCCGATTCAAGGCCTGTTTTCAGACTTGATCGTATCTCAGCGCGGGCGATCTCCGCAGCTGGAGGAAGTTCATGAACATCTGGATCCGGCTCAGGAGCTTTCTTCCTCTTGGATTTCTTGCCCTTTCGAGTGAGATCGATCTCTCCTGCATCAACTGCTTCCTTAAGTGCTACAGCTGCTGCAATGAAATCCTCCGCTTTGCCAATACTGACTCCAGGAACGGCAGCCGCGAGTTCCTCAGAATCCGCTGAAGCAACTTTATCTATGGAATCATATCCAGCTGCGACCAGTTTCTCAGCATTCTTTGGTCCGACTGATTGAATATTCGTGAGAACCTGCGCTTTCTCTGCTTCAGTTTCTTCAGTGGATTCCTGCTCGGTTTCACTTTCCGTTTCCCGTGAGTCGTCTGACATAAGCACACCTGCTCTTCATCGTGTTTACTTGTTTCTAATCCTCGTCGTCATCAATGTCGCCGCCAGGACCTGCTCCCCCTGCGCCCAGACCTGCTCCCTTGGAGCTAATGACATC
>JAHQWZ010000074.1 GCA_029856425.1 Candidatus Thorarchaeota archaeon | reverse complement strand
TGTCTTGCCTGCACCGTTTGGCCCTAGCAAACCCACAGCCCTTTTGGGAGCCGAAACACTGAGCTTGTCCAAAGCCAAGGTCGGGCCATAGAACTTTGACAAATCTGATATTTTGAAAGCTTCAGTTGCCATGGCGTGCACCGATATGCTAGATATCCCGGTGCTAATTAATCTCTGTATCGGAGTAAGGTTGCACGGTGATGCTATGTCCTTGTCATCGTGACAAGTATGAATTCTTCCATAGGAGCGATGCGAATTCCACCTAGGGTGGATTGAATCTGAATGAACTGCATCTCTCCACCCTGCTTCACTTGCTTGATGATCTCCTTTGTCTTTCCAATTAATGCACTAAGTAGCGCAGATATCTCCTCAGCCCTCTCGAGAGAAACTCCCCATGAGTTGATTGGAAAGCCCTCGGGACTGATGAAGAGAGCCGCATAGACATCTGGAAACTTGCTAGTTATATTTTGGATAATGCGTTCGAAGACCTCTCGTTTTGGAACAGCTGTCATAGTTTTTACCATCCAAAGGAGTTTCTCAGTATCCCTTAACATCAATTCGTGTTGTTGGGAGAAAATAAGGGTTGTCGTGACGCCCCCTGACCTTTGGTATGTGCCAATTGCGGGAGAACTACGTCGATATGACAAATGAAAACATTGAAGATAGCGATGATTGGCACGCTTCCTAACAATGAGCAGGCTGAAATACAACGATGAGAGTCTCGAACTCTGGGGACCAAGTGCACATATCGCGAGAGTCATCTCGAGACTAACTCCAGCACCTCTCATCAATCTGTACGTCGGATTGATCATGGTCTATACATCCCCTATCGGTTTGGGACCTGTACTCAATGAAAGGACTGCGCTTCTTATTCTCATTCCTGGAATGGTTATTCTTCCTGTTATACCAATTATTCTATCTACATGGCGTGGTCAGACTGACCTTGACGTTTCCGCTCGAGAAATGAGGGCGAAGTTCTTTGCATTCTCTCTTGCCTGTTACGCCTTTGTCTATGCAGTATTTATTCTGGCTGAATGTCACATTCTTGCAGTGCTGTCAGCTGCTTACTTCACCGTTACATTAGGCGTCATGATCGCCACTCTCAAGACCAAGGTTTCCGTACATGGAGCTGGGGTTGGAGGGCCAGGAACAGCTCTTCTCATCGTTTATGGATGGATTGCTTGGCCTGTCGTCGTTTTGTGGACGGTTGTAATCTGGTCTCGCACTGTTCTGAAACAACATTCCTTAAAGCAGGCGATTGGTGGTGTCGTGCTTGGAATCGCGATTACTCTGCCGACATATTGGTTTCTATATATATTGTCATGAGCCGTACGAAAATTGTTCATATGGACTGGCGACACCTCAGCATTGTCAAACTAGACGTGACCACGCAAGTCATGCGAGATAAACACTCAGCGGGTAGTACCATGGAAGGAAGTGTTGAATGTCCGGAATGTGGAAAACGCAGCCGCAAAGGATCCACATTCTGTATGGGTTGCGGAAATCGATTGCCAAATGGACATGTGACCATGGCCACTGAAGATAGTGAAGACGTATTGCCTGATGTTTCTGAATTGGATGAAATCCCAGAACTCGGCGAACCTCCTGCGGAGCTAGAAACTCTACCGGAAACCGAACTTCCAGAAGTTGATAATAGTATGGAAGAAGTCATACCGACTCCAGTTGTGACGCCGCTTGTTGAAGAAGGGCTCTCGTGGGAGGTTGATGACGCATTAGTTGAGTCAGCATCCGCAGAAACGCCAGTATCAATTCCTGAACCAGTTGCCGTTGTTGCCCCTGAAAGAGCGGAAAAGAGCAGTGAAGATTTGAGTTGGGATGTAAAGGGAATTGAGCCTGAGATAAAGGTGGGAATGCCATTCAAGGAAGTGGAACCACCCCGAGTGATGGCTGAAGAGATAGAAGTCCATCCCGTGGAGGTGTTTGACCATCTATTCCCTGAGGGCCGAGATGACGCCACAAGAGACGCCGTGACACACCTATTTCCAGGCGGGAGAGGCGTGACCTCAAGAGACTTCATTGACGTCGTTGTTGGAACTCCAAAGAGGATATCAGTAACAACTCCAATGCCCGAATTGGATACACCTGAGTGCCCCAGCTGCGGCTTTTCGATATCAGGAGACGGATTTGAATATCCCGGATATGTCTACGAAGCGATGGGCAAAGCTAGAATGGAAGATGGAATTAGGAAACTGGAAGCAAAGGAATTTGAGCCAGCTATTGAAACGTTCGAGATGGCAAAGAAGCTCTTTGAAAGAGCCGCACATGAGAAAGCAATTGCAGATGCCACAAAGATGATCGATGAGGGCTATGATGCGATGGCCAATGATCACTTTGAGCAAGCTGAGAGTCATAGAAAGGCGCAAGAGTACGAATGGGCGATTGTTCAGTTTAGAAAGGCCAGAGAGCTGTACATGTTCTCAACCGATGCTAAAAAGAGAACGAAGTGTTCTGAAAAAGTCAGAGAGTGTTATGTTGAATGGGGAAGGAGTCTTGAGGAGGAAGGGGATGTATTAGCTAAAGCTAGTCAAACACGAAAGGCACTCTCGAAATATCAAGAAGCAGCGCAGAGATATCGAGAAGGGGAGGACAGCAAGAGACTCAAAAGCCTCGACAAGAAAATTCGAAAGGCCTGATTATGGCTTGAACCCAGTCAGTCTCACAATGTTTCCACGAAATATCAAGTCAATATCTTCTTCCGTGTAGCATAACTGTGGACAAAGCGACTTAACAGCCTTGTATTGTTCTTCCAGAATATTGTACCGAAAGCCTCTTGGGAAAAAGGAGGAGTCGGTACCGAATACAATCCTGCAGGAGCCTCCAGCCTTCATCGCCTTTTCGTATATCTTTGTGATAGTGAGGTCATAGGGCAGATATGTCATCCACATGTTACTGCCACTTGAATCCACAACCACATTATGCGTCTGATAGAAAAGCATTAACACCTCACGAAAGAATCCTGCTCCAAAGTGTGCAATCATGAAATTAAGGTCTGGAAAGTCATGCGCTGGCTTCTGAATATCGAGAGGGTTGCCATACCTTAGATTGGCCTGAGTTCCTATTGTTATACCAAAGTGTAATATCACAAGGAGCTTTTGACGAAGTGCCTCCTCATATATCGGATAAACTCGGTCATCATAAACATGAAATTCCCACGAGCTCGGGTATAGCTTGATACCTTGAAAGCCATCTCGTCCAGCTCGTTTCACAGTATCAACTGCGTTCTCCAGAGCTGGATTTACATTGGCATAACCCATGAAGCGACCGGGATACTTCTTTCGCGCCGCAAGAAACTCATCCCAGCTCTCGGGGCCAATCATCATCCCTATTGCTGAGATTCCATACTTGTCCAACTCTCTAATCCACATTTCACCTGTATCCCAGGGCTCATCAGGAAGTTTGAACTCCTGCATATCAGTCTGAAAGGCGACACGCTGGCGAGCACGTTCAAGTACCTCTGGGTCCGAAAACCATTCCTTTACAGTATTATAAGTGATAAAGTGTGCGTGTCCATCGATGACTTCAATACCCAACTCTGATACAACCAAAAGGATTCCTCCTCAATTCACTATAGTGGTACGATAACCACCGTTTGTATCTCCTTATTCCTTTTGTCAAATGGTAGCTCCCGGCAAGGAATAGCTACGCTAGATCCAATCGCCGGTTTCGAGTTTTCTGGGCAAATATTCATCTGTCAAATACTCGAAGCTATGACTCGCAAAGGCTTGAATCTCAGCCTTCTCCTTAAGCTTCAACATTAGTTGCAGATCTTTTACCCAAGCTCTGTTTGCCTGCACAAAGGGCTCTTTGAGCATATCCCTGACACGCTTGATGTCTGTTGGCTCCATTGGAATTCGCACTGATTTGGGAATATCATACTCGTCAAGGTCACGGCTCAAAACACCCAAAAGCTTCAACTCAGGAGTCGCGATGAAAGGAGATTCATAACTGAGACGTTTGCTTCCTCTTAGGAATACTGAGTATATGTAGTGTCCATATGGGTCAGAGTCTACCAAGGCAAATGCGGGAATTTCCAGTTCCTTCACAAGAGTCCGTAGAAATGCACGAGTGGCAATATCTCCTGACCCTTTTCCTGTCAACACAATGCAAGGTCGTCGATTCCAGTACTTGGCTTCAGCCAGTCTCATCACAGCTGCATCTTTTTCAGAAAGAAGGATGAACTCAGCATCACTCTCCAGAATTTCAACTTGGTCAAGAAAAGGAGTGATTGCCCATCCGCCAGTGCCCATGCGGGTTAGATCGATTGTATCGCCGCCATCACGAATAACAACCCTGCCCATCGCAGAACCCCTTGCAGAAGCAACCACATGTATGCTGTCACGCGTCGTATGCAGCATTGAAGCAACATCCTCAACTATCTTGTCGCTTCGCTTCTGTTCCCTGAATAGGTTTACATCGGAGTAGAATACTTCTCTTTTCGTTGCATGTAGGCTTGATTTCAAAAGCTGGTAAACAATTTCCATGACTCTGGCTGTTCTCGTAGCATCAACAACAGAAGCAAGCGAATGGTAGGGGCGTGCTACTGTTTTCATCCCAAGTAGAAGTAGGTCTCTGATTTCGTCCCAGACAATATTGTCACCTGAACGGCTAGGAATCTCAAACGCTGGTCGACCGGTTGTCATAGCCTCATTAAGGACATCCATAGCAACCTCCACAAGCGAGTTCTGTGTTTCAGATGAGGTTAGACCAACAACCTCCACAGTTTCCTTTAACGGCGCTATCTCTTCCTCTGGAAGCTCTCCTGATTCAATAGCAGCCTTTCTCTTCTCTGCTGCCTTCCATTTCCTTTTCATCTCCTTTTCAAGAGCTTTCACCTTTTCAGGAACAGGAAGCCCGGACTTCTTCTTCTTCGGCTTCGTCTTCGTTGGAACCTCAACTTCTCGTTTCTTGATGGGCTTCTTTGGCGCCTTTGGTTCTACAACCTTCTCGGGAACCTTCTTGGTTGCCTCTTCCTTCCTAGGCTTGGGTACTTCCTTTGGAGCAACCGTCTCCTCAGGTTCAACCCTTGGTTCTTTAACTGGCTCTTTTGGTTCATCTTTTAATTCGACTTTCGGAATTATATCCCCTGAGATGGCTTTCATCTCTGCGTCGCGAACGAGCTCGATTGATGCGTCAACAAGTGTAGTTGCCTTTGTTAGGCTAAGTCCATCAACGACCTTCGCAACCGAACTTGGCCTGGATCGTGATAGTCTTGCTACAGTGTTGTAGCCAGACCGTTCTAGCTCCCTAGCAAGTTTCGCACCAACTCCAGGTAGATCGGTCAACTTGATTCTAATATCCAAGCTATCTTCAACATCTTCAGCTTCGGTTGGTGGAGGTATGTCAGAGGGGGGAGGTGTAGGTTCACCCTGCATTATTTCCTTTGCTGCAATGATGAGCTTTTGTGCGCCTGCCAGGCTAAGTCCTTCTACCTTCTTCGCCATACTTTTTGAACGAGACCTAGATATCTTCTCTACAGTGTCGTACCCTGTTGTCTTAAGCTTCTCTTCCAGTTTCTGGCCCACGCCAGGCAGGGCTTTTAATGATGGTCCAGAGTCCGTAGTGGCTTTTTCGAGAGATGGTTCCTTAGGTGCCTTCTTTTCTGCTTTAGTCTTCTTCTTTGATTTTGGCTTAGCGGCCTTCTTCGGGGATTTCTGCTTCGTTGCCTCAGCATTCGATTTCTTCGGAGTTGTCTTTGCTTGCTTTCCTGCGGTCTCCTTCTCAGTCTCAACCAAGCTTCCCAGAGTTTCTTGGACAGTATCCTTCTTCTGCGATTTCTTTTTTCGTGCCACTACTCGCCACCCTCCACGGACGCTTCTATAAACTCGTCATCTCCATCTCCTAGAGGGACATCAGCAATGAGATCGGTACCTCTTGCGTCCGTTTCCGTCTCCTCTTGGTCATCCGCAGTTTCAAAGCCTGTGATGGAATCGCGTATTTTCCGAGCCACAACTTCTGCATTGAATGTAGGTTTCTTCTTCCCATCATTTGCTATAGTAGCAAGGCTTTGGGCAAATTGGTCAGCATACATGGCCAGAATTCCTGCTCGTTTTGCCTTTCGCTTTGCGGTTTCGCGCCTTGTTATGAAGCGTCTGAATCTCCTACCTGCATCCTCAAGTGCTAGCTTAATCTCACGCAATAGAACTTCATCTTCTGCAAGAGCCTGTTTGCTCTGTCCCTTGAACATAACGTGGACATAGGCGCCTGCAACATGTATAAACACCATAATAGGCCCTCGTGGTATGCCATTATCGAAGGTCTGCACTTTGTAGTTTTTCCAATTAACCAAGGTTGTCGCCTTCCAAGTGGCACAGTCGCTGTTGTCTCTAAGCTTTGGAACGCGATTTACAAACCGCCAAAGAACCATAGGAGCCGATGTTGCCGGCTTGATATTCCCACCATATGCGATGCACACCTCAACGGCAAAGGAAAGACCCTTTCCAGATGTTGGCTTTCTTGTGACTGCTGTGGCAAAGTCTGGCTCATAAGCCATCTGAATGGTCTGCTCGAAGACTTCTTCGCCAACGGGAACCACGGTGTCTGTTGGAGGGGCTATATAGTCCTCGCTTGAGAATGACTTGTATAGAAGCTCTATCTCCATCTTTGAAAGCGAATCTGTTGGGGTTTTGGCACTCAGAGTATCTTGATGGCGTTTCCGCAGCTCCTTATTGGCATTGCCAATAATGGTCTTTGCCTTATTTCCGCTCATCCTGCAAAATGCTCTAGTTAGGAATCCTCGTAAATCAACCTCGGTCGACTCACGCAATAGATCCTGGAACTCACCAATACGAATGCTTGCGGGATGAGGTTGTGCGTACTTTGGTTCCTCTGGGAAGTCCTTCACTCTTCTGGGGTATATACGAACGTCCCCGTAGGGGTCGATGAATACAAGGGTGACATGAGAGTTGAGCAGCGATGCCATCTCACAATATGTATCTGCATATCCTCTCCGATATTGGATATTCAGATAGTTGAGCTTGATATAGGTCCCATTTTCAAATGGAAGGTCCATATTGATTGGTCCGCTTACGTACTCTTTTGTATTCGCAGTTGTTGTATAGAAATCAGTGACAGTAGCTTCACCAGTATTGAAACGCTTTGAGATTGTGAATATGGGCTTCCCAGTAGTATTCTGGGCATCACTGAATGCTGAAGGAGCGCCAAACCCCTGACTTCCTCGTGTCTGTCTAAGTTTCTCAGACTTACTTGAAGCAAGATAGATTCCATATTTTTCAAGGTCGGGTGGTACCATTCCAACTCCATTGTCAAAGCAAGTGAACTCATAAACCTTGAATCCCTCCTCATCATCCAGGGGCACAAGGTCAGGCATATGAACCTCGGTGAGCTGAATGACACAGAGAGGTTCTCGTCTGTTGATCATACCTCTAAATGGAATCAGGAACTTCCTGAAGGTTGTAAGTCGGTCCTGTAATGTTTCTCTCCGTCGTGGAGGAATTTCGACCTCCTTGCCTTCCCTCACATCTTTCTCGAGCTGCTTACTCAAGGCAATTGAATCGTGAAGCGTGCCTTCAAGTTTTGATTGGATTTCCTCTATGTATTTTGGATCCAGTTGGTCATCTAATCGCGGTAAACTTTTTGCCTTCCACCACCAGCTCTCAACAGCGTCGATTGCGTTATCTAGGAACTCAATCGCGAATTGCGTGTGCTTGTTAAGACCGGTTTCAAAGCCTACTAACTGAGTTCTCTTTCGCATGAATTTTGCAATAGTGCCTTGGCGAATATCCCCAGCTATAGGTGGAGTCTTATCCGGAGATTTCTCTTTACGAGGGGTCGATTGTGTCTTCGCCTTTTTGGGCTTTTTATCCTTTGAACTCATATGCAATTCACTCCAATCAACGCTTTGCTTAAGGATGCTGGATTAACTTAGTCCCTCACCGTTTATAACCCTAGATAAGGCATAACACGGTGTTTCTTGCCTCTCAGGAGTTCCTCTATATCGCATTTATTGTTTTCCCGTTAAAATACCCCTTTAGTAGTGATATTGCCTTTGAATATTTCAGATTGTAGGTACATTTTTCGCCTGCCATGCAGATGATGTTTCTGAGCCATG
>JAHQWZ010000073.1 GCA_029856425.1 Candidatus Thorarchaeota archaeon | reverse complement strand
AGCCAACGATAAACGTGACTATCACAAAGTTCCTAGTCCAGCCATCTTCCCCATCATCAGACCCTCTGCTCTTCTGGGTCAGAACTGGTTCTCTCTGGGCATATCTCATGAGTAGATATACCGGAACAAAGATCACCACACCCATTAATGCGAGAACTACAAAGGACTCTCGCCATCCTCCAAAAGCAATTAGGAGCGTGACTCCCAGGAAGGGGATGACTGCCATGCCAATGAGTCCGCCCATAGCCTGAATACCAGTTGCCTTTGCTCTAGCAGACTTGGGGAATTTTTCAGTCAACGCAGGGAATACACTCGGATGATAACCTGCGGCTGCTATGCCCAGAATTAGCATTGTGGTGGTGAGGAAAAGAAACGTGGTGGCAAGGCTGGAAACAAGGACAATAATTGACGTGACTACAACACTGGATGGGATGAAGATGTCCCTCCATCCCCTATCACCTAGGTAACCCACCAATAGATGCGAAGTTGTCATCGTGATAATGGAAGCACTTGTCACAATGCCTGCTTCGGTCAGCGTGAGTGTAAGTTCGTCTCTTATTATTGGAAGAAAAGGAGATAGCATTCCTGTATAGATGTGGTTCATGGCGTGCGATAGAGTGCATGCTATCAGAACTGCATAAGATGCTCTAGTGACTCTTGACAACTTCACTACTCACGTCCATGCGTGCTACTGATTGGTGATTGGCCTCCAGTTAAGCTTACTGCTATCGCATTTGGGTCATGTCAGAATCATACCATGATGTAGAGCTGTCGCTACAAGTGCAGCATTTGCTCCAAGAGTATAGAGGTCACGGAGGTCCTGGCGGTGTCTAACTCCTCCTCCTGCGGTTATTTCCATCGAAGTTTCTTTGCATATCTGCACCAATCCCGTATTCATTGGACCTGCACTGGTTCCCACCAGGGAAAGCTCCAGGACAATAAGGCTCTTTATTCCCATTGCTTCCAGTATAAGAGCCACTTCTAATGGTTCTCTTTCACTAAATTGAGCACATACACTCATCGTCTTCCCCCTCATCAAGTCAAGAGATCCAATGATGGATTTGTCATATGTTTGAATGATTCGGGATAGATCTCCGACTGATCCTATGGTTTCAGTGGCTACCACCGCCTTGTGAATTCCTGTTCTGAGCAAGTTCTCCACATCCTCCGTATTTCTTGCTCCCCCATCGAGGAGGATTCTTAGACCTGTTGAGTCCACAATTTCACTAATCACTGAGAAATTGTTTCCTCTTCCAGATATTGCATCAAGATCGGCAATGTATGTCTTCTCAACATTGAAAATCTCTTGGAACGCTTCAGCTACATCTGAAGGGTTTGCGGAATCAACAATCTTGCTAGTTACTGGCTTATATTCATCTCTCTTACCCGAAATTCCATGGACTACCTGTCCGTTTATGATATCCATCACAGGGATAATCTCTACTTCATCGTTCATTGGTGGGTTTCAGTGCTCCTGTAAGAGTCATATAGGCTGCTGACTATTACATTTTTGGTCAGCAATGCGAATATTCCTCTACGAGCACATATCAGGAGGTGGACTTGCCAACAAAGCCCTGTCGCCAAGCTTTGCCGCGCAGGGGTTTGCGATGCTCTGCACCATGGCACGGTGTTTCAACTACGCTGGTCATGATGTGTCCCTCTCCTATGATTACAGAATACAAGAGCAGTTTCTACCTCGATCAATACACAGAGAAGAGATATCGGATGAAGAGAGTTGGCAAACAGCTATAGAGGTCCTTTCAGATAATGCTGAGTTAGGACTTGTCATAGCCCCAGAGGACGAAGGCATACTCGTAGAAGTTCTCCAGGCTATCAGATCTAGAGGTTTGAACGTTCTCAATCCTGATACCGAAACAGCTGCATTCTGTTCAGATAAGATAAATAGTGCGAGCCTCTTTGAGGAGCTATCTCTGCCAGTGCCAAGAACGATATTTGGGACAATTAATGACATCTTGAATGATAGTCACGACCTGAATTTCCCCGTTGTAATCAAGCCTGCAATCTCTTCAGGGGCGACGTGCACATTCATCGCATCTAACACTGGCAATCTCATGGAACTAGCTCATAGACCGGAGATGAAGGATAGGGTTGCATCATTTATCCTTCAGGAATATATTGACGGAGTCCACGCTAGTGTATCTCTTCTCACTGGAAATGGGAAATCATCAGTACTATCCGTTAATCGTCAGAACGTAACCCTGGGTACTTCTGTATCAACTCCGGGTTATCATGGCGGAGAATGTCCCTTTGATCATCCTGCGGCTAAGAAAGCTGCTGCGGATGCGCAAAAGATAGCAGATTCGCTCCCCAACCTTTGCGGCTATGTTGGCATCGATTTTGTGTTCAAAGGAAAAGAGGCCTTTCCAATGGAAATCAATCCTCGACTCACAGTTTCATCAATCGGCCTCGAACGAACAGTCGGACCCAAGGGATTAGCCAGCATAGTTGAGTGCGCTTCAGGTTCCCCTCCGAAAAAGATGACATTGAAGGGATGTTCCGTTTTCGAAGAATACATCGATATGAAACGAGTTCCTGAATCGAAGTACAACATCGATGACTATGCGCGAGTAATGGTGATCCCAGGTGTTTCAAGCCCGCCATTTCCATTGCCAGATGGCACGACGATAGTGCGACCGTATGTCTGTGGGTGGGGCTTAACAAGAGATGCGGCTAGGGATAACCTAAGCTCAATAGAACGCAGCATAGACAAGCGTCTTGAGGGGATATCTGCTTGAGAGTAGTTGGACTCGACATAGGAGGGGCGAACCTCAAGGGCTGTGGTCTCACCCTAGACGACAGTGGTGTTCCTACTGAACTCACCTTTCACTCCGAGAGTTTTCCAATCTGGCAGCGTGAAAGACTTGATCTATGGAATCTTATTGCTAATACAGTATATGAGTTAGCAAATACTCCGCAGGCGCCTGAGCTTGTATCAGTGGTAATGACTGCAGAACTCTCCGACACATTTCAGACAAAACGAGAGGGTGTCACTACCATTGCTAAAGGAGTTCACAGGACACTCAGAGAGATTCCCATCGTTTTCCCGGACATTGAATTGGAGCTGCTATCGTTCGAGGAAGTCTTGAACGACCCCCTCCGAGTAGCTGCGGCAAACTGGCCGGTGCTGGGTTGGACTGTAGGGAGAGGAATCCCCAATTGTATTCTGATTGATGTCGGGTCAACAACCACTGACATTATTGCGATTAGAAATGGATTTCCAATCACGCGTGGGAAAAGCGATACAAGTCGCCTGATGAGTGGTGAATTGGTCTATACTGGAGCTCTCAGAACTAATCTTTCTGCCATACTGCGTGAAATTGAGTTGGATGGTGTGAGCTGTCGAGTATCTTCAGAATACTTCGCAACAAGTGCAGATGTTCATCTGGTGCTAGGACACATAGCTACGCATCAATATACAAACGATACCGCCGATGGACGTGGAAAATCGATTGAGGAGTGCAAAGCTCGTATAGCCAGAGTTGTATGCGGGGACATCGAAACTATACAAGAATCTCAGATTGTTGACATTGCTCGGCAAGCATGGACCCAGCAACTCAGAGACATCCTCAGCGCAGTATTCCAGGTCTGTGCTCTGCATGACATGAAACCTTCTGAGCAAGTCTATGTCTTTTCTGGGATTGGGGCTGCCTTCTTGGGTCGAAGCGCCTTGGCGTCGCTTGACATCAAGGAGGGAAAGCACCTGCATGACCTTCTGGGACCGGATGGCGCCACAGCAGCAACCGCTTTTGCGGCTGCACTCTATGCGGCCAGAAATTGGAGATGAGTGTATTGAAGGTGGTCATCAAAGTGGGCGGAAGCCTGATGAACCATCCTTATCAACTAAGAGAAATCCTAAAGATAATCTCAGATATCGCTGAACAACGCAAAGTATTGATAGTGCCGGGCGGCGCATATTTCGCGAATCGAATACGGGAGCTTCATAGCAGGAAATATCTCTCGGATTCCGCCGCGCATTGGCTAGCAATAAGATGCATGGATCTCAGCGGTAGCTTGATGGCAGATATGCAACCGTCATGGAGCCTCTATTCGGGTATTGATGCGTTCAAAAGGTGGGCAGATGGAGAGAGTTTCATAATTCAGCCATACGAACTGCTGAAGTCCCATGACAGATTACCTCACAGCTGGGATGTTACTAGCGATTCGATTTCTCTCTGGATCGGTATTCAAGGAGAGGCAGATGCTGTCCTGATTCTCAAGAGTATTAGTCCTTTCATGAAATGGTGGTCAGTCATTCAGTCAGAAACCGAAGTTGTAAGACCTGAGAGCGTTCAATATCTAATCGATAAGGAGATCATAGACCGCTATATTTCGCAGCTATATCCTAAGTTCAAAGGGGATTTCTATGTCCTGAATGGCTTGCGACCTGAGAATCTGTCGGAGATTATCAATAAACAGTCGCAATAAGCTATCCGCCTTCTAGAATTAGCTTCAACTCCTTGACAAGCTCCGCATCCACTCTTCCTTCTTTCCTATCTCCTCCAGGAAGAGCTGCAGTTCTGACTCCTATAATATCAGGTTTGAGCCCTGCTGCAATCCTGAATGATTCATCAGCCAATGAACCAGCCAACGCCACCTCAAGGTCGTTGTTCTGTCCTGTTTCGATGATTGACGCGACTTCCTCCGCTGGCATGAAGACAAAGAGGTCCCTTCCATCTTTGACCGCAGTGTCAATCATTATTATTTGAACACCGCTTGATTGAGCAATATCTGGGAGTACAGCTGGATTTAGGGTCCCTGCACGAAGGTAGTCGCCGTAAAGCGCCGCAACCGTCTTGCTCTTGCTTCCAAAATCATTGAGCGTCTCCACAACTGATTTCAGAAGATAAGCCGCATCTTCCTCTTTTGTGGAGCCATAGAGGCCTATCTTTACAAAGTCTGCACCTGCTTGTGCTGCACCCAGGGCTGCTTGTGCGACTGTGCCTGGGAGATTCGGCACATCACCTACAGCAGCGCTTACCGGGATGCTTTTCTCGATAGTTTTCCTTATCTTGCGAATCAATGCTGGAGTGGCTGCTCCAAGAGACCCCTCATGTGGGTTCTTGACATCAATAATATCCGCCCCTCCTTTCACCGCCTCGAGAGCGTCCAGCTCATCTGTTGGACTCACTAGGAGCTTTGCCATTGTAGACTCAGTTGCTAAAGCCCAACTGGTACTAATGACTGCTCCGATTGATGATATCACACGCATTTCAGGAGAATGACTGTAGCAACCTCGCCGAATACGGCATTAACTACTGATCATAGACTAATCCAAAAGAAATAGTGTCGGGAAGCTGATGACACAGGAACAATCCAGGTCATCAGCATATCCGACTTTCGACTCGGTAGTGTTTTTGGTATAAAAGACAGGGTCTCAGGTTCTTTTAAACAACTAAAACCGCGCAATCATGGTGTCGAGGAATACACTTAGCCAGGACTTCAAAGCAATCCAGCAAGCCATTGCATTATTCTCAGACTGAGTCTATCATTGGATGTTGAGGAGTATTCTCCATTGATACCCCAGTTGTCAATGAAGTAGTTCGTACCCGTCACGACGAGTCTTCCGCCGCCTACACCCTGTATAGCACTAAGCACGTCATTGCCCTCGAACCTCCCTAGCGTGATTGCACCAGCTGGTTCGTTGATTGCTGCACCAAGATAGTCGAAACTTCCCACGCCACTAGTAATGGTATGAGCAGTTACCTGTGTCACCTCAACGGGTTCATTAGCATCAGCTATCAAAGAGAAACTGAAAGAGTACTCTGTCCAATCTATGAAGTCATTTAGCTTGGCGACATCTAGCGATGCGTTTGATAGAGCAGTGACAAAAAGCCCTCCACCTGAATTATAGTAGTCCTCGTAGGCTTGCTTGGTTTCGGGTGCGAAGGGCAACGAGAAAGTTTCAAAGACAAGTGGGTTCGTTTCATTGTCTTCCCAGACAAACGGGTCAAGAAGCACAACTGCATCAAACAACTGCAAGTAGGAGAGTGTTGTAAGAGACTCATCTCTGATCTCAGTGACGGAAATGCTGTTTTGAGTAAGAATCCCATAGAAGTCTCTGAATTGGCCATATGTCGTATCCATCCACCAAGTTGTGAAGCTGATGTCAAATGCCACTCGAGCAATAGATGAAGTCACATCAAAATCGAACCCAATAGATGTGCTACCAAAATCTGTTGAGCTAAACTGGATTGTGGCTTGATAGTTGCTTGGTCCACTCTCTGGCACGTAAACTTCTAATGTCACATATCCCGTCTGGTTAATTGTTACTTGGGATGGAATATCAAAGACAGAGAGAGTGCTGGCGGTGACCTGAACACTAAAAGTTGTATAGCCCGCCGTCAGCAGTCTTATTTCGAATGTATAGTTGTCACCATAAAACAGCCTTTCGAAGTCAATTGGCAAGGAACCTGGGAATGCATGAGATATGGCTGGGAGGCCTCCTTCAATAAGAGTTGAGGCCATGAGTTGTTTGGAGGTCTCAAGGTTCAATGCACCCGCCCCCACAATATAATCCGGATACTGCAAGGGATTTGCACCCTTGACCAGGGCTGTCATGATAGCTCCAGGTGTATATGTGATGTTATTGCTAATGCTATAAGCCATAAGTTCAGCTGCTGCCGCTGCTACCCGTGGAGATGCAAAACTGGTCCCATAATATCTTGAGTTTCCAGAATCAAAATACCCCGGTGCAGATAGGTCTGGCTTCATGTATCTTGATGATGTCGGGCCATAACTGGTGTAGTCCGCAGGGCCTCCGAAGTCATTCAGTCCTCCAACTGCAAGTACATGTTCAAAAAGACCTGGAGTGTTGATGGTATTGCCAGCGAGCCCGTTGTCTCCTTCGTTTCCTGCCGCTGCAACAACGACAGCACCATGGGCGAACGCATATTCTACAGCCGCTTCTAGTGGGTCGCCATATCCAGGAGTCGCTCCGAGGCTGAGATTGATCACACTGCAGTTCTGCTCAATAGCCCAGTAAATTGCTGCAATGACTCCTGCAGATGTAGCTACTCCATTGCTGGCGAGGACTTTGGCGTTCACTATCACTGCGTTTGCACTATTTGCTGCAACTGCTTTGGCCACTATTGTGCCATGTTGGCTACCTTCAGGCCTTGAATCGCTGACAGCAGTTTCCGATACTGGATATCCATTCTGCGGGAGAACAAAACTCTGTTCAGCCCCGATCCTTCCATTCAATGTCAGATCAACATCAATTCCAGAGTCAACCACTGCAACTTTGATAGGCTCCTTTGGTCCCGGTATCAAGTCTCCTAGAGGTATTAGAAGAAAGAGTCCTCCCGATGCGACAAGCATGATGATAATCACGACTGCAATGATCCTCAGGCTGCTTGACGATTTCCGAGGTCTTGGCTCGTAATATGGATAGGGGGACTCGATATAATCAAACATAGCGTGCACCAGAGCATATCATCGCGTACATTTCAACTCGGATTTTTGAGTAGATGAACCTATCGACAACGGTATTATTGCATGGGATTCAAAGGAAGATTAACAAAAGCATCACAAGAGCCATGCTTCCTTCGTCTAATCTCACATCGCAGTAGTGGACCTGTAGGGCACAAGTTGATTTATCTGCAGACTATCCAATTGCCCAATAGCGACAAGAGGGACTCTAATGACCGCGGACACTGCCTCGGAGACTGTAACTGACGTAAACAGGCTCTTTCATTCCAAACCGCTACCCGTAGTCTTGGAGGAGCTTGATGTAGACCCGGAAAGGGGTCTTAGTGCCAGTGCGGTCAAGTCCCGAATAGAGCTGTACGGTCTAAACGAGATTCCAAAGATACGCGGTTCATTCTGGCAGGTGTATCTTGCTCCAATTCTCAACTGGCTTATTAACATCTATATCATCAGCTCCATTGCTTTGATTTTCCTTGCATACATGTTTCCATCACCCGAGAACCAGATTGGTCAAGCTCTGGTGTGGCTTGGTATTGTCTTTGTTAATGCACTGGTTGCTATCTTTCAGCAGTATCGAGCACAGAAGAAGCTAGAAGCATTGGAGAAACTATCATTGGGAGAAGCACGTGTCCTGCGGAACGGTACAGAGATGAATATCACTCCAACTGACATAGTTCCT
>JAHQWZ010000072.1 GCA_029856425.1 Candidatus Thorarchaeota archaeon | reverse complement strand
TCCTCAATGACTAGGATGGTTGTCGATGCATAGACATCAAACGTAGCTTCATTTGTACAGCCAATCCTCAGTGCGCTATCGAGCACAATTAGGCTCAGTCTATACGACCCGACCTCCAAGCTTTCTAGGGAGATACTAATCTCGTAACCAGAGAGGAGAAGCCGTCCAGTCAGGTTGACTATGCCATCAGGGCCAAGTAGATCCATTGATGTGCTTAACTCATTCAGCGGGATTTTAGACCCTGCCTCATCAAGGACTGATGCATTCAGATACGAAATCGAAGAGCGCTCTATTGAAGAGCTCAAACTGAAGCTGATACTTGTTGTCCCATAAACCCATACTCTAAGAGCTGCGTTTGATGCATGATAATGCAATGTTCCAGAAAATGAAAGAAGAATTGTGTAGTTGCCCATTCTATCAAAAGTGATATTCAGTATTACGGGTTCATAGCCAGTCTGGACCACACGGTCAGTCATTATAAGACCCTGCAAGTCATGGTACGCGGAATAGTCGATTGTAAAACCCTCAAGAGGTGTCCCACCTGAGTCCATCAAAAGGAAAGAGATCGATGCTGGAGCGAGGCCTGCAACAACATCACCTGTTGGAATGATAGAAGCTTGAATCTCAGTCCCATATCTTACACTCACATCCACCGAACCTGAAACGGGGAGATAAACTCCTAAGCCCTCAAAAGTGGTTTTTACTGTCCAGAGTCCCTCATCATCTATCTGAATACTCCAGAAAGCTTGGCCATTCCCATTTGTCACGACACGAGTAGGCCCGAGTGTCAAGACACCAGGTCCATCCAATGAAATAATGATATCTCGCCCAACCATCGGGAACCCTTGGTAGTCTGTGAGAAGGACTGTGATGCCTAACACGTCGCCCACTTCAAGCTGGGTTTCAGACACGCTTACATTCACGTTACTCTGGGAGTAAACAGTGTGGTATGTATCATCTGTAAAGCCAATTATAGATACAGCTCCCGAACATGAGAGATGAATGGAATAAAGCCCACTCATTGAAGGGACAAAGCTCACAATTGCTACTCCATTGTTAGTCGTCACCGTAATCGAGTTGGACCAGACACCCAGCCTGACAGGCGCACCAAGAGGGTTGTTAAGAGATACAACAATATCCAAATTCTCAATGGGAAAGCCCAGCTGATCAATAAGGTAAATCGTAATATTGACATCCTGTCCAGCTCTAGGTGGGTTTGGGGCAAGTGTTACTGCTACAGCGCATGTTGTCATCACATTCAGCTGTTCCTGAGTATCTCCACCAATCAAGTACTGTTCCACTATCGGGGATGCTCGCACAGTGAGGATTCCGCATGAGTCGTCAGCGAAATAGAATGCTTCAGCAATTCCTGTTCCGTTGGTAGCGAGGTCCGCAGTCCACAGCGGCACCAAATTGAGGTCCAACACCTCAAAATGAATTATTACACCGCTCTGAGTTCCTGAGGTGAGGAGAGTGTATCGCAGAGTTGCAGTGTTGAATAGATTTACTGTCGATGGTTCAATTATTAGACTAGCGCCGACAAGTTCCAAGATTGATACTGGGGACCCAGTGGAGTTACTATAGTAGTATGTGTCCCCTGTGTGAAGGAGGGTTATTGTAGCCATCCCTCTATCAACGGGATCCCAATATATGGTGAACAATCCATCAATCGACTCAACCTCAGCTGCAAACACCGTGATATTGTCTTGCTCAATAGAGAGAATGAGTGTCCTTCCGATTATGTAATCCTGGAACGTGTCTGTGATACCAACGTAGAGTTCTAGGGTATCCCCGAGCATGCATGATGGGCTGTGACTCACCTGCATGGTGGGAGTCATGTATACCCTCTGCAATGCAGATGTTGTAGCAGATGAGTTTAGAGCTTCGCCAGTGTAACTAGCATTAATGATGAAATCGCCCACCGAATTGAAATCATAGGCGAGTGTGCACTTCCCATCAGCTCCTGTCACTCTCTGAACAGAAGTCACGATAGTGCCATTGGACCTTAGGACCTCTATTATCACTTGGGCGCCTTCCAGAGGCGCACCATTCAAATCAGTTAGGGTGACAACGATACCAACCGATGTCCCTTGTTCAATTGGATGACCTGGAGTTGTGAGGTCAATCCCTGTAGCTCCCATAATGACTTCAGAAGAGGTAGAGCTAGCAGCAAGCAACCATCCCTGCGATGAAACTGTAACCGATGCAGATAGAATTCCAGCCTCTGAAACTGAAACAAGGTGAGTAATTGTACCATCAGCCTGAGTTGCGCTTGTTACATCAAGCAGTAGTTGTCCATTGATCGTGATAATGGTCTGTGCTAATGCGCCACTGATTCCCACGCCGTGGTAATCACTCAAGGATACAATGACACTAACTAGTGAAGGAGCTTCCTGATTAGCAGGCATCAGGACATCTATGCTTGGCTCTTCAAAAACATCCTCAGTCTGGAACGCTGAGGAAGAGTCATACCAAGTCTGCTGGACTGAGGAGGCGCTGATACTATTCTGCCCCCTGAAGAGAGGAGTCCAAGTAATTTGAAGGATACCTCCAACCGTTGTTCCCGATTGCTGAATCCGAATGAAATCTTCGGGATCACGAACCGTAACGGTCACAAATAAGCCATCAATCGGTAGACCCAAGTGATCCTCAGCTGTGACCTCAATTGAAGTCTGCACTCCAACCTCTGAAGTCTGAGCAACTGTCAGTGTTAGGGTGACTGGCACCCAAAGGTAAAACTCAGAAGAGCTGTATGCAGAACCGCGAAGCCCTATTCCAGCATACTCAGCTTCAAGTCGGTAGGCTCCTGCTGAGTCTCCTAACCATGAAGTCTTCACATGACCTGTTGAGTTGGTGACCAGAATATATTCAGCTACAACCGTCGAAGGAAGCAGTACGATCCTAAGGGCCACAGATTCACCGAAAACAGGACTTGATATTGAGTCCTCTAGTCGAGCCCAAATTTGCCATATTGATATTACCCGATTATCACCACTGATTCCTCCTACAACGAGTGTGCTCTCTGACCATGAGTTAATAATGTCGGAATTCATTGAGGCTCGGAGATCTCCGGTGGCCTCGAAGATTGCATTAAGAGTATAAGCTCCATTCTCGTTCAGGGAAACCAGAACTGACACATGTCCAGTTGAGTTCGTCATCAAATCAGTATCTATCAAGGTGAAGGAGGAAGGACTTGTCACTGTGATATGTACAACATGCCCCATTAGTGGAGTTCCGCTTGAGGTCTCTAGACGAGCCTCCAAAGAGACATCACTATACTGGTTCATAGTCCCTTTAGTCAGCCAGGTCAGAACTGTATCTTCACACACATGAATCAGACCTGATGAATAGGAGCCTACAAGAGAGCCGTTCCCTACGAAGCTGATTGTGTAGCTGAAGTTCCCTCCTTGAGCAGGAATCCAGTAAAACACATTGCCACCAACTAAGGAAATCCCTTGTGTCGTGTAAACTACTTGATCAAGTCCATCCACAATTATGATTGCAGTCTGCTGCGAAGCGAGTTCTGTTCCATTTGAGGAGTAATGAAGAGACCAGTCTATGGAGCTCTGTCGCCCCACAGTTCCGAGTATGAGAGAGGGAGAGAGCAGATAGGTAGTGACCGGAATTGCTATCTCTACAGTATCATGAAGTATCAGCGTATCACAATACTGACGCTCTAGTGTCACTGTAAGGTTGTAGGTCCCCGTACTGAAATCCGCTGAGGGCACATGAAGTTCAAATGGGGATACTTCCTGATATGACCAATGCTTGTACGTAGGTGGATCTCCCAGCCGTACTGTGATGTTAGTGGTTCCAGCATTAATCCCCGGAGTAATAGTCCAAGACACAGAGCCATTTATGAAGCTCCCACCAGTTACGATTGGAGTGTCTACTGCAAGAACTCCCTCCAGAGTTCCTTGAGCCTCAACATGTAATATGCCATATGCACGAGAATGGCTCCAGTCGGCCACAATAATGCAAATTCCTGCAGGCCCAAGGGCCATCAAATCACCAGGAACATCTATTGTCAATACATCACTATCTGTCACATTGGTGAACTGAATCCAATCTCCAAATGCATAGATCAGGACTTTGTGAGCACTAAATGAAGAGCTGACTATAACGTCGATATCTAAACTCGAGCTAATACTAACTGTCGCATCAGTTGATGCAAAGATGGAGGAACCTTGCATGTCAAAGAGATTGGGTCTTAGTCCAAGAATCGCCACCATTTCAAGAGAAGCTGCTGTAAAGACTGGCTGCCACTGATCCGTTGTATTGAGCCATCCATTTGCATAAGGTGTAAGACCCAATGCATTCAAAATCTGAACCCTATCGATGCTTTCAAGGTCAACTGAGAAGCCCGACGAGTTGAGTAGGGCTAGGGTTGCCACGTCACAGCTTAGAGCATAAATGTCACTATACTGTATTCGCGAAATGATTGAGGATGATATCTGTGCAGCCATCGTAGCATCTACGATATTGAGTCGTAGAGCGGCGCGAGTACATAGCCAGTCGATTGCAGCCTGTTCCCCTACATAGGGCTCAATAGTCCAACCAGTCATCGACCACTGTCCGCCATTATAATCAGCTAACATAGCTGTTTCAAGAGCAGACCTGTACGGAATCGTTGCAAGAGAGTCTAGTAAATAGAGTGCCTCTACAGCTGCTACACTGTACTGGATGTGAGCAGTCCCCATGAACATTGCAGGTCTGAAGTGGCCCATTACATATTGCGACATTGAGATGTAGTTCAAAGCATCAGCTACAACCAGCGATGACGGGGAAGCACCAAGAGATAATGCAGTTCCTACCCCAAAGTATTGAGTCCAAACGCTCTTCGTGCCATACTGATTGACTCCATATTCAGGAGCACTAACAGCTGTAATATTATTCCACCACGGATACTGAGTCCATTGTGTGAATAAGTCCAAATATTGAGCCTGTAGTTTGGCATTAACAACCCCTGTCGCATGGTTCATACGCGATGCCCTAGCAAGCCAGTAGTTCCACATGAGAGAGGGCAATGGATCCATTAGTTCAAATCCCAAGTGGGTTTCAATAGCACCCAGATAGCTCTTGAGTCCTGGTACAATCAAACCAGAGATTTCTGACATCTCTTTCAGCGCGACGGCAATAGAGCAAGATTCTTTGCTCTTTGCCACTAGATCTGCATCCTTTGTCTTCAGACCAAATCCTCCGGAATCAAGTTGGTTGTTGATAAGCCAACTCAAGCCAGATGTCCTATTCTCTTGACTCAGTGTTCCCATTACTGCCATTGCAGTCAAGGCGGAGCCTGTTCCGATAGTTGTCTCGCCAGTAGGGCCGACAGTGTTGCGATATGAGCCATCGCCAATCCCAGTTCGAGTTATAATCCAAGATGTCAGCTTGGCAGGGTCAATATGGGTTCTTCCCAAGAATTCTAGTGCCTTAACAAAGTCTGATGCGTATTGATTCGTTGGACTTGTGCTTGTGGGATTAGACGCAATGGATCCCCACAGGTCAGGATCGGATGTCTTTCCTCCATCAATTACACATGAGCGAAGCCAAGATTCGAGATTCCCTGTGTCAATACTTCCAATAAACCCTGAAGCAGCCAATGCCTCTGTCACATGAAATGTAACAGTTATGTGGTTCTCAAAGCCACCATCCAAATCCTGTCTTGAGCTTAGGTAGGTAATCATATCTGAAACAGTGAATTGTGAGGATAGATCCATAGCTGATAGCACCCAGAGACCCTGAGCAGTACTCTTGCACCCAACGGTACCATCAGTCTTTGCAGTAAGAAATCCTGTTTCTCCTCCAAAGCCTACAATCAAATTATTGAGTATTGAGAGTACAAGTCCTTGCTTGGCATTCTTCCACGACGACCACTCTGACTCATCCATGAGTGCTTTTGCCATCTGGATAGCGTAGTAGGTCCCAGCCATTGTAGCTTCATGCGCATAGCTGTACCCGCCAGAGAGAATCTCATCATCAGAAGCTTGTGCATCAGCTAGAGCTAGAGAAGGGGAGTTCTCTCTTAAAGCAGTTGCATACGCTATTGTGTTGACTACTAGTCCTCGACCCTCTTCTGTTAGAAACTGTGGATCTTCAGGACTCAGCAAGAATGTTTCCAGCGGCCAGCAATCATATCTTAGAGATGCAAGGGATGACGCTTGAGCGCCCGTCAGATCTACTAGACGAGACATCTCAGTCTGGATTTCGTCATTCGGAATTTCGATGCTAGATTCTGTAGTCAAGAGAGATCCAAGGTTAAGAGGGATGGGGCTAGTAAGGTAAATCGCCCCCTCAAGCCCAGGTGTGGTAAGAAGGTGAGTAGTTGAAGGGGCGATTCCTGAGGGTGGACCTCGTTTCCTCAGCAAGTGCAGAAGCCATGCAGACCGGCCGGTGAGAATTATACTTGCATCCTCCCCTACAAGTAAGGCCACCAAGACGGCTGGAACATGGCCTGCGCTATCTGCGCCCAGACTCCCATCCACAAGGATTACTGGTGCAGCATGAATGCTTGTTGGATCAGCTAGGAGCTCAGCTACAGTGACTACCTCTGCCGGGATGCCCTCTGTATGTAGTACATGAAGCCATGTTGAACCCCTAGCTGGTATCGAATATCCGGGCAGCTCCAACACAATGACGGGACTCCGATCAATCCCTAATCCATCATCCGTGGCTGCAATGAAATCAGCATTGAAGTCTGGAGGTGGAGCATCTGATATAGATGTAAAATCCACCATCGGATTGTCTTGGCTGATAATGACTAAAGGCAAAGTCAACGTAATTGCAATGATGATAATACCTAGCACGATTCTTCTATGCCTCAACCTCTCTGCTCCTCTCCAGATGAGTGAATTGTGAAGATAGGGCGTCCCGGGACCGGACCTTTGTAGTAAAGGTCGCGGGGACCATGGAATAGGTGGGTCTTTGCTGAAGCATGGATACGGGAATGGATCCGACCCGGGACATGTGTACTTTTTCAGTCGTCTGCTCCATGTTCATATCACAACACCTACGACCTGAGTATAGAACAAGACCAGAATGGCCAATACTGCAAATAGCTCGATAGCGCCACTCCTTGGACGACCTTTCAAGGCGGCCCCAAGAAGAGCCAAGTCACCTCCCTTGAGAGAGCTGGTCAAGAGGACTCCCAGTGAAATATAGGTGCATAGGAGTACTATCGGTGCTCCAGCAAGCAATACAATTGGGACAACCAGAAGAGCGAACGCAATAAACACAGAAACTACGGTGCTAATGTATAATGCTGAAAGAAGTATAGCCACACGAGGTGGTTTGTCCACTTTCAGGAAAAGACTCAGTTCTCCGTAGGTCCCGCCGCCGCCCAATCCCTCAAGGTCGATTCCCATCAAAGAGGAAACCCCATAACGGACAGCAGTGGTAATTACCATTCCCGGAGCGAAAATGATTGTGACAGCTGAGAGTAGAGGATTCCGAGTCCATTCTTCAAAGGCCCTCCTCTTTCCTGTGAGCAACAGGATTGTCCTGATAGCTGTGGCGACCACAACAACCAGTGGAGCAACCTGTACTGAGAACAATAGGTTTGCCAGCATCAGACTCACGATGTCTAGTTGCACATTCATTTCCTCCCTTCTTATCAGAGTGGTCCTCCGACCCGAAAGAAGTGGTCTTCTAGTGTCATGACCTATGAATGATTTGACAGCTAACCTAATTCAGCTTGACTTTCGATGCTATTAGGAGTTATAGCGCAGCCAAAAGTAGACTTACACTTCAAATAAAGCCCCCCTATCAGAATGGAGAACTCATAAGTTCTAATTATACGATTTATCATCTCATAATCCTATAATCATGCGAGAATTAGTAGCTTTATACAGAACTAAGCCGAGGGCGTTCGATTTCAGCAGTCTCTCGAATTGTCTGAGAAGAGGATATCAAAGTAATTCCGCACTCCTCGCATACCGCCCGCAAAACTCGCAAGGCGGTTGAGGTCCAGCCTGTCACATCTAACATTCCTGGGACGGCAAATAGGCGGACAACTCTCCTAAACGCCTCCCTATGAGCGGAAGTCAAGATGGTAGCAATCGTCTGAATAACTATCTTGCGATCCCATGGATCGAGAGACCCAGAAACGGCAAGGAGTCGCTGTACTGCCTCGTATGTACCTAGAGCAGCAAGCGCCTTGATACCTGTGAACCAGCATTC
>JAHQWZ010000071.1 GCA_029856425.1 Candidatus Thorarchaeota archaeon | reverse complement strand
CGAACGCACTTCTTCTTATCCCTCACTCAGGAGATAGACCATTTGCCGATACGCTCCCCAAGCCAGTTGCGGAGATTCGAAAACGGACAGCTGACCAGCTCTTGCTGTTTTTCATCACTCCAATGGGGATAATTCCATGGGAACTAGAACATGTTCATCCCGCACAGCAATGCGTGTTCCCGCATATATTCGGAAACCACGATCTTGAAACTAGTGAATTGAGAATCAGGGATGTTCTGAGCCAACTTGATTGCAAGAGGATATACTGGCTCGATAGCAAAGCAGCAACTGACAAGTTTGGAGATATGATACCGGCGCATCAAGCGATGGAACGAATTGCGAATCTGGAACCTGAGGAGAAACTCCCTATCGATTGTAGCCGCAATCACTGGGAAATTAGGAAATTGAAGGCACTTCTATCATATCAATGGAACATCAATATTTCAAATATGCAGAATAGCAGCAACTGGGAGTTTGTGATTTCAAAGAGCACAGGAAAGATTCGTTATGTGAAGCAGGAAGGAAAAATCCTCTTTACTCTCGTACCTATGACGGGCTTGTTCACTCCAACTTACGAAGGGGCTATTGAGCTAATCAAGATGAATCTCGATGGCAGATATCGTGTTGTCATCAAAAATGAGGTCAGCGAGTTTGTGGAGAAAGGCAAATCAGCCCTTGCAAAGTTTGTCATATATGCTGACCCCTTGCTGCGTGCAGGTGAAGAGGTCATAGTGACCAATGAGGAGGGCGAATTGTTGGGCGTTGGGAGGGCACTTCTCAGTGGTGAGGAGATGAAGTCGTTCTCAAGAGGTGTTGCAGTCAACATCAGACATGCGAAAGTGTAGAAGGCGGTTCACTCATTGCCATTGGATGTCCCGGTACCTTTCTCAGGGCTTCCACACCTCCAACTGGAAGAATCATCACCTCAGATTGAGGTGCGAATAGGAAAATCTTATCACCTTCCTTTATCGAGAGATCGGGCTCCAATAGCGACTGCGCCGCAATTTGTCCGACTTTGAAATACACCTCAAGGGCATTACCAATATATATGGTCCTAGTAACAGTTCCAGCAATCTCATTGTCAGAGGAGCCTGTCGCCTCCAGATTAAGATCCTCTGGTCGGATTGCCGCCTTCACCGATTCTCCTTTCTCAAAGGGATATCCGTCGATAGTAGTTCGACCTTTGATTCTCTGACCATCGGGCAACTGAATTTCAATGGAATCTCCTATTGACTCTACAGTGCCATCTAGGAATGTACATTGCCCAATGAAGTCAGCCACGAAAACGGTCTGAGGGTCCGAGTAAATCTCCCTTGGAGTGGCAAATTGCTGCACATACCCATGGTCCATGACCGCAACCTTGTCGGAGATGCTGAGGGCTTCCTGCTGGTCGTGTGTAACATAGACTGTTGTGATCGACATCTCCTTGTGAATTCTGATTATCTCCTCTCTCATCTCAATCCGGAGCTTTGCATCAAGATTGGAGAGCGGCTCGTCCAGTAATAGTACTCCAGGCTCAATCACTAATGCCCGAGCCAAGGCCACTCGCTGCTGCTGACCGCCTGATAGTTGATGGATGTGACGATGCCCAAGATCTCCCATGCGTACAAGGGCTAATGCTTCATCTACTCGTCGTTTGATAGCACTGTTAGTGTAGCGTAGACCTTTGACCCGCTTTAGCTTCAGTCCGTATGCAACATTATCAGCTACAGACATGTGGGGCCATAGGGCATAGTTCTGGAAGCACATTCCTGTGTTCCTCTTGTGTGGAGGTGTATCCGTAACATCCTTGTCATCAAAGAAGATCCGTCCGCAATCAGGTGCATAGAAACCAGCAATCAAACGCAGCAGCGTTGTCTTTCCGCACCCTGACGGACCGAGGAGAGTTGAGAGATTCCCCTCTTCTAGAACGATAGTCACTTCGTCAGTCGCGACAACATCGCCGAAAGTCTTTCGCAAGTTCTCGATTCTAATCTCTACCATCAAGTTCACCTCAAATACCGGTTATGGCAGCAGACCTAGCCCCAAGGATTTTGTTGGTAATTGTAATCACAACCCATTGCATACTCATTAGCACAACACCGAGACAGGATGCACTGGCAGGTCCACCATACGGGCCAATCATATCTAATACACGAGATGTCCAGTATGTCATAGGAGCCTCCCCGTGTCCCACGCTACCTAATATAAGGCTTGTACTCACCTCGCTCACAGAGTACACAAACGATAGGAGTGACCCTGCAAGGACACTCACTCCTATGAGCGGCAGGGTTATCTTGTAGAAAGTTCGGTTCTTACTTGCACCCAAGTTTTGAGACGCTTCTTCGAGAACCACTGGTGTAGACATCATCCCAGCATAGGCCGCCCGGACCGTAAACGGAAACTTACGCACCGAATAAGACATGATTATAAGAAATGCTGGATGTCCTGCAGGGAATATCGGTGTGGTGTAGAAAAGGGTGAAAAAGCCTGTAGCAATCACTATTCCAGGGAGAGCAATTGGAGAAGTCACAAGTAGGTCAAGTGCCGTCTTGCCTGGAATGTCCTTCCTAGCTATCACATATGCGGCACTGGAGCCTAATAGCACAATAATCACAGTGGCGACAATGCCATAGAAAAGAGTAATGGATATGGAGTTGGCCACGTCGGGTAATGCCCAAAGGACGTCATAATTGCTTAGCGTCCATACATCTGGAAACAGACTATCCGGTGCCCATGATCCAGCAAATGATATCATTATTACACTAATCTGAGGTATAAGGGCGAGAAATAGAACAGGGATGAGTATGGCATATAGAAGGATTGTCGCCTTCTTACTTATCCGCCTAGTTCGTGGGTTCCACTGCCCGCCTTTGGTCCCTGAATCATAGGACCTCAAAGACGTGTACTTGCGAATAGCCATGAACCCAACAAGAGCAAATATGAGTAGTAAGACACCTATAGCAGGCCCTTTCGGATCGACTTGCCCTGATTGAGTCGCTACATTCGTCCATACCTGAAAGGCGAGGGTATTCCTTGCTGATTGATGATCCTGAAATACAATCGGTGACCCTAAATCTTCAATGCTGAGGATGAAAGTCAAAATCGCTCCAGCTTGTATTCCTGGCATTGCCATGGGCAGTGTCACTGAGCGAAAGAGTTTGAATCCCGTCGCTCCGAGGTTCTCAGCCTGTTCCTCCAGAGATGGGTCAATGCTCATGAAGGATGAATACGCATTCAGATAGACTAGCGAGAATAGTGAAAATGACTGCACGAAAATAATGGCCGTGAGTCCTCTCAACCAGATACGAAAAGGCAGGATATGGAGAGTATCAAAAAGAAGCTTGTTGATGAAACCATCAAAATTCAGGAATACCTTGATTCCAATCGCGCCAACGAATGGAATGGCTAGGATTGGGAAAATCAGTAGGGTACGAACTATGCGCTTACCAAAGAATTCGTACCTCGCAATAATGAATGCAAAGAAGACACCGAGAACGACAGATACCGCAGTGACAATGATTGCGACATAGATTGAATTGATGATTGCCCCGAAGTCAGGGCCCCAAATAGCGAGAATATTGGCCTGTGCAAGATAGGCAGCGCCGTTCAGATTTGCACGGAAGTCAAATCCACCAGTAGACGAATTGAAGACAAAAGGCCAGATATTCGTATCTGAAAAGAGATCTAGCATATGGCTCAATGTAAATGCGCCAGTTGTAGTGGTGAAAGAAAAGATGATGACACTCAAAATCGGGGCAATGAGAAAGACTGTGAATACTCCAATTATCGCTATCAGCTGAATCGTTGACAGGGCATCAAGTTCTCTTCGTAATCTTCCTGCTCCTGAGCGAATGGCAACTCGCGCGTTCCTAACCAAATTGCCAGTGTTGCGGACTGGGGATCTAAAGAAACCTATGAATCTTCGCACGCCTTGTCCAATACGAGATGCAAGGGATCGGCCCCTTCTCACGAATCCTTTTGCAATAAAGGAGGGAGCACCCTTGAAGCCTCCTACGAGTCTGCTCCGAGCATCAGCTGGAACTAACTCCAGTTCGCTTTCAAGGGTGTCCTTGTCTTGGGTCTCCATTCTTTCGCTCGAAGTCAAATACCTTCGACGCCTTTCCTTTTTAGTTCATTTGCACTATGTTTATGATGTTGGAACTGTAGCTGCTATGGCATCATACTGGGTAATAGCTAAGCTCGTCCATTGACCCTCGAACCAAGTTAGGGTGACTGGATCAGTCAACCATGCATTGATTTGCTGAGCGTATGCCAGTGTGAATGCACCGCCAGTGATTGTTGCATTCTTATCACCAACAGTGATTATCTCAGACATCTGGGCAGCATATGAATCAACTTGGGCTTCGTTTATCCAACCATTATCCCTTGCTGTTACAATCTTAGTCCAACAGTTTACGAGAGCAGTCTGTGCATCATAGAAGACAGCCTCGAAGTAGTACTTGAATGAGTTGCTGACGGAGAGGGATTCAGTATCGTTGAAGTCAAGACCTACACTTACCTTGGTTGTGTTGTAAGCTAGGTATAGAGCATCACGCAATGCTTCATTGGCAGGATCTACTGGTTCAGCAAACGCTCCCTCAATGACAGGTAGCCTCATTGCAGAAGGATCCAGCCAAACAGCTTGACCCTCAGCTGATAGAACATAGTCCACAAAGACCTCAGCGAGATCCTTCTGTGTACTAGTTGCTGCAATTGCTATTGGATCTCCATTGATGACAGTGTAGTCACTGGGTACAATGTACTCACAGACACCAGGCCTGTCATAAGCTGACTGATATCCATAGAAGTCAATTGACATAGCAACTCCCACTGCACCGTTGTCTACTGCAGCCTTTACAGATGATGACCCACCGGGCATTTGTGAATTACCAGCAATTCGTGCTAGGAGATCCCAGCCTTCTTCCCATCCGTATCCCTGTGAGATAATCTCATAGCAACGTCTGTTTGAAGATGAAAATGGTGCATTCGATATAGCGATTGTTGGCAATGTGGGTAGGTATTGACCATATGTCCAGTTACCCAAATCAGACCAGGAATAGGGAGTATCCAAACTCCAAGAGTTTAGGAAGTAATTGTTTGTGGTAAACCCAAATGTGGAAACAGCTGCAGCCACCCAGGCCAACTGGTCAGCTGTATTATTCCTCTTCAGGTCGACGCCGCCAAATTCGTCAGGAACTCTGGCAGCAGCAGCTTGCATCGCCGCGCTAGTCAATGGGTAGAGACGACCGTCCACCATTAGTTGGTCGAAAATGGTCGGGCCTCCGCCCCAGACAACATCAGCCTCTCCAGCTGCAATAATATCATCCCAAAACGAGTCCTCAGGATCATTCCAAGAGATATCAGTAATATGGTTATCCTCAGCAAAACTGGTTGCCAAGAATGCAGCTTCGTAAAGATTCTGCAGCGCAACACTGTGTCTTGTGAGTATCTTTAGGGTATTCTCTTCCGGTGGAGTTGTAGTTGTAGTGGTTGTTGTAGTAGTTGTAGTTGTGGTCGGTCCAACACCACCACCACCAAGAAGGAAGCCTGTGTATAGAGAAACACCAATCAACGCGATTACAATTATAGCCATGATCACGTTTCTGGAGCTCCCTGATGATCGAAATTCGCTCATTTCTCACTCCTCTTCATACAATGAACAGAACATGAAGTCATCCACTTCTGTCAAAAGGCCTCAGGTCGGTTCGAGGCTATAAATCTGCCGTTGTTTTTTTTAAGATTCGGGGCTGGTATTTGATATCAGTGAGGCAAAAATCCTCACGACTTTGCTCCTAATTGAAAACCATCAGTAAGAGAAGTCATGACAGGATCCTTTTCCCATTCTGGTTTTGAGGGTGGAGGTTCAGTCAGAAATTGCTTCAGTCGAGCCCCCTTCCCTTCTAGATTCGCCATAGGGGTTTTGTCGGAATATCTCACGATAGACAATTACATACTTCAGGAGGTCGTTTCAGGTGCGATAAAGAGAAAAATTTGTCGATTCTTGACATCGACGAATGTACTGTAAAGGTTCATATTTCTTTGGAGAAAAGAACAACCATTATCTGAGGGAGCATCGGTTAGGGATGTTTGATAGACTTGGACCCGATGACTATGAGAGAGAGATAGAGGTCAATATAGTCAGGGCCTTTGGGTGGTCAATAATCGAGTTCGAAGCTGTTCTCTTTCAGAAATACCTTCACATGTCAGGACCGAGTTCGATCATGCTTGAGGGGGACTTTAGGAAATATCTGATGGAGATGCATGCAAAGGGCTTCATATCACCTTTAGAGTTTCAGGGAAAAAGGGCATGGAGGAAGCTCATAGTCGAATCAGACATGGAGGATGAAATCCAGGATGAAGAGGAGATTCGTGAGCTTATTGAGAAAGCAAAAGGAACTCGTCACAAGCAGAGAAGGAAGAAAAAGACTCCCCATAGCAGACTTGTCACAGAGTCAAGGATTATTGCTGAAGACATTCTGGGCATTTTGCGAGATAAGGTGATTCGTGGTGAGATGTCGGATAAGGCTGCAAGAGACCTTCTTGTTCGACATGTGGAAGGAATGAGACGGGCGCTAGTCGATTCGCCCAATGAGTTTCTAAGATATGTAAGGAAGAACATTCCTGGAATGCGGAAGCCAATGGAACAGATTCTCACATCTAAGGGACAAGATATTCTTCTCCTAAGCCTGCGACTGATTGATACTGAATAGAATCTAAAACGCTCTGGTTGTAAGAAACTCGGACAGTGCTATCAGGAATTCGAGGTATTCCGGATTAAGTGGCGGCTCAGTGGTCTTCAGAGCTTCCTGTGCTTCTCTCAACAGATTATCTCTGATATCTTCAGTAGCCTTAAGAGCACCAGACTCGCGGAAGACCGCTCTAACCTCATCCACTTCTTCATCAGACAAGTCCTCCTTTCCAAGGAGTGATTCAAGTTTCGCCTTTTGCTCTAGAGTGGACTTTTGAAGCGCCTTGATGAGCAGCATTGTCTTCTTTGCCTCTTTTATATCTCCAGCAGCGGACTTTCCGGTCATAGCTTCATCTCCGAACGAGCCCAAGATATCATCCTGCATTTGGAACGCTTGGCCAACCTTAATTCCGAACTCGCTGAACGCCTCCAGCTGAGCATCACTTGCCTCAGCTACTGTAGCACCCATTTGGAGAGCCTTCTGAAACAAAGTGGCGGTCTTTCTATAGACCATCTCTAAGTATGTATCTTCATCAACGTCTGGGTTGTTTATCATGGTCATCTCGAGTAGAACGCCTTCAACAAGATCGCTGAATCCCTTCTGATAGAAATCAAGAAGCTTCATTCCCACCTCAGGCTTGAGCTCAGATGCGTTGATGGCTTCCGATCCCAGGTTTATGAGAGAGTCACCGCCAAGAATAGCGAGGGTCATACCAAAGTCAGCTGCCTTCTCAGGCTTTGCGCCAAACTGTTCCCTATACCACTCACGATATCGAGCATGGAAAGTGGGACCGCCGCGTCTTGTTTCATCATGGTCAATCAAGTCATCATGAAGAAGTGACCCATTATGGAGTATCTCGAGAGAGCACGCAGCTCTATAGAGATGGTTGACCTCAATCTCCCTTTTGACCGCCTTATGGGCTACAATGAATGCTAGTGGACGAAGACGCTTCCCTCCGCGCATGATGTACTCCTTGATATTATCGTAGTACTGGTCGTGGATAGGACCCATGTGATGGGCAGCTTCTCTCTTAGTAGAAATAAACTCATCAAGAGCGAAGTTTATTCTCTCAACCTCTTCATCCCAAATCTCCTTGAATCTGCTCATGTAGAACCAACTCTCAAACGAGCTACACTCGAATCTAGAATGTGCTCCTTTTTAGGATTTCCAAATTGTCGAAATCCATTTCGCAAATAATCGATGTTAGAATCAAGGAGGAATCTCACTGACCAACAATTTCAATGCCAGATATTGCCATGGTGGGTAACACACAGCAACAGGGACTTCCAAAGACACCGTGGACCTCCAAGTCTGAAGCAAATTTCACCTCCCGGTTTAAAGCTTCAAAGAGGTTTCCAACCAAGAGTGCATACTTGACCTTGGTAGTGAACTCACCATTCTCGATTAGCTGGGCGTTTCGAATCTCATTCGAGAATGTTCCAGCCATTGGATCTACTTGAGGCCAAGCAAAGTGCTCTATGTAGATTCCTTTCTTAATCTCACCAATGATT
>JAHQWZ010000070.1 GCA_029856425.1 Candidatus Thorarchaeota archaeon | reverse complement strand
TACAGGGGAGGAGACTGCCAAGTCTTGAGGACCAAGTTGATCGTGAAGAGCATGAAATGCTGATTGAATCAAATAATGAGATAATTGAGAAAGTGTTGGAAACCGTGTCACCATTCTTCTGATGATAGACTTGATTTGGCTATGTTTTCGCGTTGTTCCATGCACAATGTTTTAAGGACATGCCACTTGGGCGACCCCAGAACCAGCTATGGTGAGAACATTTGGGTAAAAAGAGAAAGTCTGGTGGCCGAAGTAAAGGCAGCTCGGGAAAATCAAAGTCCATACAATGCTCTAGGTGTGGACGGATGGTTCCAGCTGATAAGGCCAAGAGATATACGAAACGTGTGTCTGCTGTCGAACCACAGCTAGCACGTGAGCTCCAAAAGCAAGGAAGTTTCATTCAGACACGCAAAGTCACACAATACTATTGTGTCAGTTGCGCAGTGCATTCTGGTAAAGTCCAGATTAGGCAAGCAACTGAACGAAAAACAACACCAACACGAAATCGCCGAATCTAGGCCAAACACAGCATGTCAGATACTACTGCCATCAAAATTCAATGGGCCTATCATACTAGCTGGTTCTCCAAATGATGGAACAAGTAGTACATCTGAGATTCGTCCTCTACTTCCCAGAGCTCTCCGACAAAGGAAACTTCCTTCTCAGAGATCTTCCTGGTTCAGGCAAAAGAATAGATGTCTTATGCCGTTCCTTAGCCGCGTGTTTCGACTGGGGCCCATCGATATTGGACAAGTCTAATCTTGAAATCATTGTTCTAATTGGTGGAACTTCATGTCTTCGCATTGGGAATCCGAGTAATATGATGCCTAGAGGCGAAGTATGGTGGGCGCGTGTAATTAAGGATGCACTCTCTGGAAATTACTATCCGTTTGTATCAGTCGAGAATCAGAGCTTGGAAGAAGTTGCTGAGGCTATCTTGTCCAATGAGAAAGCCCACCTATGGGTGCTGGACGATGCTGGTTCATCTATTAATCAAAGAAACCTACCGGATATGAATGCGCAGAACAGCTTCATTATTGGGGACCATAAAGGATTTGATTCAGAGGCGCTGAAGGTATTCAATGACCACAGCATTTATCGACTCTCTCTAGGAACAGCCAGTTACCTTACGAGTCATTGTATTGCAGCGATAATATCAATGTATGAAGAGGTGGTTCATGATGTCGCAGAGCGGTGATATTCCAGAAAAGCAGTCTAGGGCAGTGGAAAGGCTTGTGAACAAGCTTACAAAGGAGATGCTCTGGATATACATTCTGCGCCTGCTGCAAGAGAGACCCCACTATGGGTATGAAATCAAGGAGCTTGTCACAAAGAAATTCGGGTTCGCTCCAGCCACAGTGAGTGGTTATGCAATAATATATCGTTTGCAGAGAGATGGCTTAATCCAGAGTCAGGAGTCTAGCGAGTCGACTCGCAAATACTACGAGATAACTGAGAGGGGCAGAGAAGCAATGAAGCTAGCTAAAGAATTCCTCCTTTCAACCATGTCGAAAGTGTTTGACATTACAGAATGATTATCGAACAGTGATCCCCTCAAGCAAGATGTCAGTTCTTCGTTGAATTTCTTTGCGCTCCAAAATGAAGTCAGGTCCAACCGTCGACTCAGCAACAATGCTTGCAACAGCTGAGGCAAAAGCTCCGCATTCTGCAATTGGACGCTCTTCCAGCATCATTGCTGCAAAGCTGGATAGATAGGAATCACCAATACCAATCTCATTCCCTTTCTTTATTCTGAAGGCAGGAATTCTGTAGAAGTCTTTGCCATCAAATGCAATACTACCTTCTTCGGAGAGTGTGACGATTGCCATATCTGACCCGGATTCCACTAGCATCTCGACCGCTAGAAACGGGTCTTCCTCTCCAGTTATAATCATGGACTCTAGACGGTTGGTTTTTACCAAATCAATGAGGCTCAATACTTCTTCGACCACTCTATGATTTCCCATTAACCGAACACGGCTATCCTCTCTTATTCTTCGGAATCTGGGATCCAAGAAAATCATTGAATCAGAGGAGTCTGAGAGCCATTCGATTAATTCAGTATGCACCTCACGGAGGACTGGACTAAGTAGAATCGCCTTCGCATTCATGAATTCATCTGGAATATCGCGAATCCCAATCTCTCTTCTTGCTCCAACTAAATTAGCGAATCTTGTTCCTTGGATGTCCAAGGAAACCAGAAGCCTGTTTGTTTCAGTAGAATCAATCAGGAAAAACTCGATATCGTGGTCATCGAAGATCTGAACTAGTTGATGCCGCATGTCATTCGCTACAGCGCCTATAAAAGCTACATTCTCCACTCCCAGCTTGGATGCAGTAATTGCTGCATATACGGCGCCACTGGCTAGTTCCATTGTTTCATTCTCATAATATGCAGGATTCCCAATCACGACAATGTCATACATTGACTTGTTCTGCCCCCTCTGTTTGCAGGATGACCTTTCGCGCATATACCAACCGTTGAACTACAGTGATGTGGGACAATATTCCGACAATTACCACACATAGCGTAAGGATGTTTGTTATTTCAACTGCAACAAACAAATCCAATGCTGCCAGAGGTAGCAGAGTCAAGAAATCCAACCAGATGTTTGTCGGAGGAAAAGCTAGAAGGAGTATACCAGCGAAGGTCAAGATTAGCTTCTCTTGCCTCTCTGCAATACCCACAGAGCAGCTCTCCATGCCTCCAACTGACTCGGCCTTGGCTCTTGAGAAGCTCGCCATAATCATGCCAAAGAGTGAGAACACTCCCCAGAACCAAGGGAGATAGCTGTCACCTGGGGCTATTGTCCACCATGCGACTGGTGTCATGATGGTGGGCCCCATCATCAATCCCAGAATGAATAGAAACTCAGCATATCTGTCTAGAGTATGATCGAAGGTGGCCCCGAACTTGGTTCCAAGGTTAGCGGCACGAGCGACAGCTCCATCAAACATGTCCATAATAACAGTGAGAAGCATGAGGAGAAAGCCCAGAATGAGGTCACCAAGGAAGAAGAAGTAGGCACTCACAAGAGCAGCTATTAGAGTGAGCCCAGTTATCATATTGGGAGTAATTCCTGTCCTCGCCAATATCCGTCCCACAGGCATCATAGCTTTCTGATATCTTTCTCTCAGTTTTCCAAGCATGAGATTCACTTTTCCAGGACCCTGGGTCGGGCTTCGCGGACTTGAATTGCGTTAATAAACGTGTTGTGGGGTGTTCAGAGTACACTCATAATACGTTCAGAGACCCATTCATTTCCCAGAAGGTTTAGAAACCCACCCAATCTTGGACCTGATTTTCTGGATATTAGAATCCTATAGAGAACGACAAATGCTCTTTTATCCTTCAGGCCTACTGAACGAGCGGTCTCAAAGACTCTACTCTGCAAGTCCTCATCATCAAGAGGAGTCCCCTTCAGGACTTCGGCAAATCTCCTTAGGAACTCTCTGTCATTATCAGTCAGAGTGACGATAATCTCTTTGGGCACAGATTCAGGAACCACAACCTTGTCCCTTTCAGTTCCATACTCGTGTGCCCAAGTCTTTGCCCTTCGCAGTCTGACAGAAATTAGTTCCTTTGCCTCAGTGGGAACTGTATTAATTCCATATTGTTTTTTGAGAACTTGTTCGCATCGCTCGAAAATCGTCCCAGTGCCAAGAATGTCTTCCATCTGTGATGTTATGACTGCAAATTTGAATGGAAGTTTGGGAATATAATTCTCCGGGACATCGCCAGCTAGACAGAGAGGGTATAACAGCTGAATGATTTCCATCTGCTCCTCAGAAACATCCTCTAGACCATAGTAGGTCCTCTCAAATCTATCAAACTCATCTACAAAGTCTGGTATTCGTTCGGGATACAAATCGATTGCTCGCTCAAGCGGTGGTTTTAGCATCAAATATCGATATAGCTCTGGAGGCGCGATAGTAAGCCATACTTTTGGACTGAAGACAATTCCTTCGGAGGTTGACATGTCCCGACCTCCGATTCGCACCCACTCAAAAGGGACTTTCACTGGGCCATCCCACCCAAAGACGCGTCGGGATATCTCCAGGCCAGTGTCAAATGAACCCCCTTTCACAGAATGGTCCTTTCCTGCAGGCTCGCATGTGACATTTAGTACGTACCATTTAGCTGGCCAATCAATTCGCCAAGAGAGTTTCACTCGAAGTCCTTCAAGAGGTACTTCATCACTATGACCACATGACGGGCATGAAAAAGACGCCTTGTCAGTAACAGGATCATAGTCTGTGATTCTATTAACAATAATTTCCCCCTTCGCACCTGCCTGAATACGTCCGCAAGAGGGGCAGAATACAGATGCTGGAAACCAATTCTTCATAGATTTGATATAGTCTGCCTTTTGCTCATCATTAAAGTCACGGGCTACATATTCAATGAGTATCTGACGAATGGTTTCGGTGTTCTTCAAGCACAATCTAGTGGCTTCCCGCATTTCCGGAGTCTCGTATAGTTTGCTTTGCCATATCACTTCGGGATTAACGCCAAACTCTGGAAATGTTTCTATGAACTCGTTTGCCGCATGTGCTCCAAAACTCTCACAGCAGCCATACTCATCAGGTACCTCAGAATATGGTATTCCAAGCCACTCTTCAAGAGGGAGTGAAACACTGGAGGGAAATGATCGCACCGGGTCAAAATCATCTGCCACGAAGAGAGTCCGTGCCTCTTTTCCAGCTTCAAGGAGTTTTCGCTTGATGACATCAGCTATAATGAGCTCGCGGTAGAAGCTAATGGGAATGCTGCCACTTATGCTTTTACCAGTTGAAACTAAGTACTCGTCAACATCGCGTTCTAATACAGAGTCAACTACATCACTTATCCAGTGGATGCTGTATTCCTCTTCTAGAGACCCATTGGACACCTGACTGTCACCACCTTCACCCTTTGTCCTGTGCTAAAGAAGATTGCTCTATACTGAGAACTCGGTGACACGAAGTTCTGACTTGCTCTGGAATAGCAGATAAACCGGAACAGCAGCAATCACCACTACTACCAGAAGCGCCACAAGAGTAGTTACCATAGCAAGAGGAAGATAAAGGAGCGAAGGAACAGCCGCTTCGGGAATTAAGAAGTAGATGCTGAATACTGTGGCTACAAACACAGCTGGAATTCCTGACTTCATTCCGATATCGACACCCTCGGCAATTATTGTCTTGGCGATAAATGAGGGCTTGGCTCCGATTGATTTCATTATAATATAGTCACGCAGCCTGCCAAATACAGAAACAAGTAGGTAATTCATCAGACTAAGAAAGGCGCTTATCAGAGCCATTATTGGTAATGGCTGAATCAATAGCCAAAATGCGCCTATCGTATCGAGATTCTCTTCGAGCAGATCCTGTTGGAGGAAAATCTCAAAGCCCTCAGCATGGGCAAGAGTTTCAATCTGGGCTATAGTTGAAGGGTCATATTCTTCTAGTTGAAAGAGGGCTAGATTTACTCCCGAAACACCAAAGAGGTCCTGCATTAGCTCAAGATTCAGGAACGCAACATCACCACCATTGAGAATATCAAATGCGATGGCACTGACATTCAACGAAGAGCCACTTACTTCTAGTTTTTGTACAAGTGGATCATCATACATGGTAACTGCTATCTGCCCTCCAATCCACACATCAAGGTTTGAGCTAACCTCTTGGCCTTCAAAGAACCAGTTTGACACAGTTGAGTCCCAATCAAGACCGACAATCAAAGCTTTCCCACGCCGGCCTTGGCCTATGCTTTCATATTGCTCAAAGGTGGGATTCCATATGATTCCAGGACCTTCACGTATGTCTGCGTATTGCAACAGTCGTAAGTCGATCTTCGTGACGGCAGGCAGATCTGTCACTGTGCCAATGAGGCTTGATGGTATCATGTAAGTGCTGTTCATGAAATCAAAAGACTCGTTCAGAGTGTCACCATTGAGAGAGTAGGCATCATAATACTGATTCAGTAGGTCAGGATTACCAATCGCAACGACATCTGAACCCATCGACCTGATTATGTATGCGTCAGTGGTTGCTTCTACTACTCCTCCACCAATCCATAACATCGATGCTAATGATATGCTTAGAAAGAGAGAGAGGAGAGTACGGCCAGAACCCCTGAATCTTCGACCTGTCCCCTTAGTGGCAATTCGAAATGGCAAGCCAAAACTATCCAGATATCCTGCTCTTCTTACTTTTGTGCCAACCTCTGGGTTCAGTGCCGCTATTGGGGATTCATGCACAGTATCATAGATTGGCTTTTGAGCTGCAAAGAATCCGATGATTAGATAGATTGCAGCGTATGCCAGAACCTGGAGCCATGGAAATTCTAAAGAGAAATTGAGGGAGGGAACAAGTGATGCCATCCAAGCCAGACCGAACACATAGAGGAGTGCGCCTGCGGCAATCCCGACGATTACACTAGACCCGAGGAGGATTAGGGCTTGTGCCATAAAATGGTCGAAAATCGTGTCCATCAGGGTGCCGATTGACTTCATGAGTCCAATATCCTTGCGTCGTGTCACAACTTCAAGTGAGATGGTACTGGAAACCACAACAACTCCAAGTGACAAAGCCAGCAATAACGTTGCCCAGATGAAGGTTTCAAATAAGATTGCTAACGCACCAGCAATACTTCCTGAAGTGAGAATGAAGGTGACATCAAGTAGTGCATTGCCAAATAGAAGAAGGAATGTCGTAGCTGCAACTACCGTTGTTAATGAAGCAAAAATCAGTGTGGTCCTGAATGGACGCCTCTTCAGGTCCTTTGATGCATAGTCTTGCTCAGACATTAGAGGACAACACTCCATCGGCCATAGTCAGATGACGTGCACCTTTCGTTCTAACAATAGCAGAGTCATGAGTCATCGCAATTACTGCTTTTCCAGACTGATGCAATAATTGGAGAAGATCTCGAACCATCTTTGCACTCTCTGAGTCCAAATTGGCAGTTGGCTCATCGGCCAGGATTATAGGGGGATCATTTGCCATTGCTCTGGCAATAGCTACTCTTTGTTGTTCTCCAGAGCTTAATTGCCACGGAAGATGATCAGTCCTTTCAGCAAGCCATACTCTTTCCAAGAGCTGTAGTGAGTCTTCTTGGATTTCATCCAAGCTTTTGTCAGTCAATTGCATAGGGAACATGACATTCTCTAGCGCAGTGAGTGTGGATATTAGGTTGTAGCTCTGAAAGATGAAACCAGTATTTGCAAGACGAAAGGTCGCCCTGAACGATTCATCATAGTCCCCGATTGGGACATCCATCACAAATACGCGACCCTCAGTGGCGTAGTCTATTGCACCAATGATGTTGAGTAGCGTCGTTTTGCCTGACCCTGAAGCACCAGTGATCGCAACAAACTCGCCCATTCCGATTCCGAGGTTGATGTTTTTGAGCGCATCAATCTCTCGTTTCCCAAGGGAATATCTTCGCGATACATTTTGAAGGCGTACCGCGAACTTAACTCCATCACTGTCTATGCTTTCAATGGTTTCATAGATGTCATCAGCTACCCAGGCATCATCATCAGACATGGCAGGCACCTCTTAGGTATCATTTCAATAAGATGTGAGGGCATCTTGCCCTCAGCTCAGGTCAGTTCTAGTTGAAAGATAAATCTACAGGTATCTCAACTAATGTACTAGTAGCCCCAAGGAGATAATCGAATTCCGGGCCCAATCGCTCAACATCAGAGGTTTCTCTCTTCCGAAGACCCGAATTGTACGAAGGATATCGGAATCTACTAACCCGGTCACGTAGTAGCTAACGAGGCTTTTGTCAACCGAGAGAGTCCTACTCAGTTCTGCTTGAGTGATTCGCCCATTGGCCGCGCACTCCTGCAGGATTGACTGTATCGTTGGGTTTCTGGTGAATGCAGTCAATCTCAATACCTGATCTTCTGAAGAATATCCGCTAAGAAACAGGTGTCTGGCATTACCGTTCCTGACAGAGATTATCACACCTTCATCCTCAAGATTATTCAGATGGTATTGAAGGGCACCCATTGCACAACCTATGTTTCTATGAAGCTCTCTGAGGTGAATTCCAGGATATGTGGAGATTTCATCAATTACTCTGTCTCGCAGCTTCTCAAGCCTTTCCTGGTCTCTTCTCTCCAGTGAGATGGTGCCTAATGCCAAGAACAGGGAGCCTGGCATGATTGAACGCGACAAACCGTCAATAGAAACAACAGAGGTGCCT
>JAHQWZ010000069.1 GCA_029856425.1 Candidatus Thorarchaeota archaeon | reverse complement strand
GTGCTTTTCACAGAAGGTTCGACTCCTTGGGTTTTGGCAAGCTGAGGATTCATTCAATCACTAGTTAGGAGGGTATGTACAATGATAACTGCATTCGTCAGTATATCTGTTACACCGGGTGATGATGAAAGGATAGTCAAGGAACTATTGAGAGACAAGATTATCCAAGAAGCTTGGTTGACAATCGGTGAGTTTGATGTACTTCTCGTGATGACGGGCAAAGATACTGAAGAAATCAATCAATACGTCAATGACAGAATTCGCGGAATAGAGGGAGTCATACGAGTTGTTGTCGCTTTCGGTATTCAATCAATCACACACGACGCTTAGCTAACGGTCTTTCATATGCTCCGACCATTTATCAGCAGGAAATCGACTTTTCATTAGTTCAAGTTCGGCGAGGAGGCTTTTTTCGAGGTCAATCTCAAAGAAGTTTGCGAGCTGAATAAGAAGCGCCATAACTTGGGCGAATTCCCTAGCCAGTTCAGGCCGAGATGGTGCTTCATGCCCCAGACCAATGACCTTGTATCCCTCATGGACAGTAATATGGCGGGATATCTCACCAAGTTCTTCAATCAGATGAGTGAAAACCAGGGATGCATTGAATTTATCCCACCCTCTCTCCTTCTCAAAATCCGATGCCAGCTTTTGAATCATGCTAAGATCCATCTAAATCATCCTCTTTGTGATTTGAAGAACTTGAGCTCTGGCTTGATCCAGCGCACTATTATCCGGTTCTTTGATTGCGCCGAGCTCGGCCTTATCAGGAAGAGGTTCTCCTCCCAAGAACATAGCTTCGCTGACTATACCCATTATGTCGACAGGCGGAAGAACAGCACAGGACAGCTTCATTCCAGTCACCACCGTAGGAATATTCGTGACAATAGTCCATATGCGGCTCCCGTCAGTGCATCTGCAAGTAGTGAGGTTCTTTGAACCCTCCACATCTCTCGTCTGACTGATTTCCACAGCAATGATATCGATGGCGTGTGCTGGATCATCATTCGAAGCCAGCAATCTCTGTTCAAATCCTTCTATAATGCCAAGAGCATAATGCACCTCTGCCAATGTCAGTTTCTCTTGGACCGAGTGGGATTTGTATGCTTGAGACTTTACTGCGGCTCCAAACAATCGAGAAAACTCAGCTATAGCCTCTACAAGATTCTTTGTTGCTTCGAGTTCAGCTAGTGTTTTGGCATCGACATAGGAATACTTCACCTCATACAATAGAGTGCCCGCAGTCTTCAGTGATTCTGTCAATTTCGCATATTCGATGTGCATACGAAGCTTCCTATTGCCAACGATTTCATTGAGTCTCCTCAACGCGTCCTCGAGCACAAGAACCCTAGCATCCTTTGCCGTGTCCAAGCTCTTTCACCAAGAAAAATCGTACAAGTGGTCTTGATAAAGGCCGCGCCCGATAATTCTAGGAGACCACGAATAGTGATATAAGACTAGATTGGGTACGCGTTCACATAAAACACATACCCCACACGAGGTGCTTGCATGATCCAAGCGTTGTTCATAATTGCAGAGAGTGGTCTATGCCTCATTAGTAAGACGTATGGAGCGGCGGAAGAGGGAGGAATAGATGACAATTTGGTCGGGGGGTTCCTTCAGGCAGTTGGATCATTTGGCGAAGAGCTACGTGGTGGCGGAGTCCTAGAAGACATGAGTTTCAAAGGATTCAAAATTGTTCTTTCAAGGCATGAAGGTTTTATGGTAGCGGGAATGATTGACCAGATTGATGATAGGATTTCTGCCAAGGCAGTTCTATCTGACGTTGGAAATGAGTTCAAAGAGGGCTACCAGCACATCATCTCCGACTTTGATGGAAGCTTGGACCACTTTTCAGGCTTCTACCCCAGAATTGATGAGTTGACCAAAAATGGAACCGCCGCTGAGAAACGGGTGATTGTTCCGATACTGAAAGGCAAGGTGTCTCCTATGCTAGTTAGGCTTGGTCAGATGACTCAGACTGTATTTGACGTGGCCAAGAAGTGTCAAGGTAAATTGACCACCAACGACATTGCATATGAACTAAAGATGTCACTTAAGGAAGTAGTGAAATCTCTGCATACGCTAGAAGATATGGACATGCTTGAGTGGAAAGAGGTAGGGTAATACCCCGCGACTGTTTCTAGTAATAGACCAACTCGCTATTGGGTCTGACCCCATTCGTTTCCAATTGCTATGAGTATGAGACCGATTATAATCAGTCCGGGAGCTAAAATGCCGGGAATAGTATAAGACCCAGCAAAGACTACCTCTGCCAGCGCATGACGGGCAGCATGAATAACTCTTCCTGCAAATAAAACAAAGAAGCCAAATCCTAGCATGAAATTAGAGCGTCTCAGAATGCCGCCCGACTGCCAGGCTAAGTACCAGAATAGCAGTGGAATGAATAGTGCATATACAGCACCAGCCCCACCTGAAAGAATCTGACGATCAAATTCAGCTAGCGGCACCAATGCTAATACAACGCCAATTAGTACAGCGGGTATAGCGAAGAGAATCTCAGCCCATCGTTTTCCAAAAATCATGAAAGCTGCTGTCGCAGAAAGGATGGCGAGAGCCATCCATTGGAAGAAAGCTCCCACACTAAGCCAAGGAGAAGGATCTGACAACAATACTGAGAATTGCGTGTCCAAACCACCATAGAGGGATGTTATGTCAGCATAGAAGTCCCCAACGAAGTAGAAACATCGTCCGATGGCGAGCAAGAGGAAGAATAGAGCCATTGCAAGCTGGAACGGATTCCTTGTCTTCTTGTATCTAAAGAAGAGAAAGAAGATGAATATGAAGAAATAGTACCCAACTACAAGGAACCAAAGCCCTATGTGCACTTCTCTAATTGCCATATCAATGGTCTGTAACATCTCACTCGCTCCATTGGCTTCTGGATAACACTAGTACCGTTCTGTTTGCTTCCCAACAAATAAGTGTATTCCGCTCCATACGTCTTACTACTGAGGACATTACGCCTACAATACATCATAAACACATCCCAAACATACACAAAGGCAACCTCTATATTAGACATAGACGAGCTCATATTGGTGGTCCTTTGAGTTCCGAGCGAACATGGAAGCTGAAAAACGAAGACGGGACACTCATAGAGTTCAGAGATATTCGGCGCAAAGTAGGTAATCAGATTATACGCGCATATCTACTTGAGAACGCTATGTCGACGAACCGTATCGAGCGAATCAAGGCAACACTTAGGGGACCTAAGAACGAGTTCAAGGACTTCGATGACTTCTTTGTACTGAGTGCATCACTTGAAGGTGATATCAAGATACTTGTCGAGGCCAATGTCTATCATAATTTGAGAATTGTTGGCACCGACAGTGAAAAGCTGGCGAACATGAATCCAAACCAAATCATATCATTACTCACCCAGGCTCTTGATGATTTGGAGGGCCACGACACCGCGTTAATGCTCAGTCAAAACTCAAAAGTACATGCCAATAGGGGATGATGAATGTGTTTAAGAGATATGCAAAATGCCCTGTCTGTGGCGAAAGAACTGTGCTATCAGTGCCTCCCAACGTAATGAAAAAGGCAAAGAGATTCCCCTTCACAATAAAGGTTCTTCACGAGGACCATCATTTCTACATCAACATTGATTCTCAGGCATCTATTACTGATATCCTAAAGCCCGAGCTTGTGGAGTAATCATCCAATATATCGGTCGCTTGGCCTGTCTCCCGCATCCTCAGCTGATTCGCGATGAGAAATTTCTTTCTTTGCCCACTCGATGAAATCGATAACTTTCGTGACGTCGTCTTCCAGAATGTCAAACGAGGCTTTGATATCAAGAAAGGAGCTAATCTTCTCTAGCACAGTTCTTGCTGCCCGGTAGTCCATCTTAATCATCCCAAGGGTCTCTCCAAGTAGGCAAGCTCCTTTCATATCATACATTGAGGCAGCCCATGCAGGGATAAACCCATTAGCACCATTCACCACGCCCTCCTCCGTTGCCACAGTTCCCCCCATCCTGGAGATTGCACCAAGCAACTCAGATGAGCTTGCAGAGATAAACACACGCGGCGGCTGTGGATACGACTCGAAGAACTCCTGATAGCTAGTTTCGTAGGCAGCCAAAGCATATACCTCCTTTACTCCGAGCCCAGTGAATTCCTGAACAACAAAGTCAGCGTACTCGAACACTCCGCGTCCAGATGCTGGCTGGAAGTCCGCGGAAAGAAGTATGATGTCATGAGGCTCATCGGGGGCTGCACGATAAAGCATTAATGAGCTCTTGGGAAAGTTGGCGATGCCGTCTTTTACAAAGACGCGGGGAGGAAAGTCATCTGAGAAGAAGTCCATCAGAGGTTGTGCTTGAAGAACAGCTGCCAAAGTATCAATCGCAATCCTTCCAACATTTGCAATACCTGGTAGTCCTAAAACTGCAACAGGTTTCTTCAGTGTGGACTCGTCGACGTCAATATATCGCCTTGTATACATTTTCACGCTTCCTGCGTTTAATAGCAGTAGGTCAAACGCATTAAGTCCTATCGGTAATGGAATTATAGACTATAGAAAGCAAGTGCATTATTCGTAGTCACTTCTGCAACATGCTCTGCAGGCAGATCAAGCAATTTGGCAAGAGATTGACAACCAAATGTGAGGTTGGCGGGTTCATTTCTGCCTTCTGTAGGTGAGAGATATGGACCATCAGTTTCCAGAAGAATCTGGTTCAGCGGCATGGCCTTCCCTGCTTCAGACCTACTCCTGCATTTGGCGAAGTTGGCGGGAAGTGTTATACTCCAACCGTTGTCAGAAATTCGCTTTGTTACCTCTGTTGGGCCATCATAGCAGTGCATCAGGACTCTGACCGCGGAATGCTTTTCCAATATCTCGGTGGCACGAGCTTCGGCTTTCCGGGAATGAATAACCAAGGGTAGCTTGAGTTCATTGGCAAGCTCAATGAATAGCTTAAACAGTGGTTCTTGTGCCTTCCGTTGATTTTGATCTTTCACCCAATGATAATCCAGACCTACCTCTCCAACTGCCACAATCTCTGCAGAATACTTCCGGATAAGCGAGATTGTCTTCAGTGCCTCATCTTCGGTGAGTCGAGATACTTGAGAACCGGCGGTGTGGTAGAGATAGCTATTATGCTTCTTCACTATCCCCAATGTTCTTCGAAATGAGCCGGGTCCAATTGATGAGGTTACCATTCCAACGAGACCAGCCTTCTTCGCTCTGCTGATGACTTGTTCTCGATCATTTTGGAAGTGCTTCATGTCGATGTGAGTATGAGCATCGAATAGACGCATTTTCCCATTTTCGCTCCTTTCTATCAAGGCTATACTAGATTTCTTTTAATCGCTAGCCATAAATTCTGGCATTGGGGACGAGTGATGTCTGACGATGTCCACGATCGCCTTCGAGAGAAAACACTGCAGATTGCACACCTCCAGCAGCAACTAGGGGCGCTGCAGGCCCAACTTGATGGAACTCGTCGCAGAGCCAGCGAAACAAACACAAAGATAGACGCTTTGGAAGGTCTGATTGCAGAGAAGGACGCAGAGAATCACATGCTGCGTACGGAGCTGGGTCGCACAAAGGGAGCCTTGGATGCAGTGGGCAAGGAGATGCAAGGAGTCCGCGCAGAACAGACTCATCAGATGGCACTTAGCAAGCCTAGTGTTGATGAATATGCACTCAAGGAACAACTATCTGATGCAATTAGACAAATTGAATTACTGAAGGAAGATATCAAATCCTTATCAAAAGCCGCATCAGATGTTATCAAGGATGAACCGGGTGCTCTAGACCATCTTCGAAATACGGTCATGCTTGTGGGAGACCTAAGATTCAAGGTACTCAACACTATATTGGAGAAGCGGTCTGTAAGAATAGAGGTGCTAGCATCCAATCTGCTCATTGATGTCGCTCAGGCGTTGACCGTCGTGGATGAACTTCAAGCAGCAGGGGAAATCGAAATTCGAGATGGCAACACTGTGATACCTAGAGAAAAGCATCGAGTGGCCAAGATTCCAGTTGAGGAGTGGAAATCTTGGGATCCGTCCGACATATTTGACTCGCTTGAGGATATTGTGGGAAGGACCGAAGGTCACGAGTCAGTTGCAAAAGCGATTGAGGCAGCAGTTGACATTATTGAACAGAAACTCGCCCGTGGTGGTGCTTTGGTCTTTCAAATGAGAAAAACAGCAAATATGTGGAAGAAAGGCGATAGCAGCATAGAGGAACTTCAATATACGATTAGAGAATGGAAGGGCCGTGCGATGTCACTAGGTTAGTCTTCGGTTCCCTTCTTAATAGCTTCTTTGACATATGCTCCGAAATCAGAGGTTTCACCATCTCTTTGAATTCGAATCTTCGGTTCTTCTCCCCTGACTTGGCGTTCAATGTACCTTATATCCAATTGACTCATAGTCTGGCGATATCCTCTATAGACAATTAGATAGAGAATTATTTCTTCCACCTGTCTGCTGACACCTTCATTGTGCGCTTTAAGTTCGTTTAAATATGATAATGCATCCGGTGTGAGAAATCTCTGAAGGAGCTTTGCCCTTTCTATAGCTACCTTGTCTTCCTGTTTCCGTGTAGCTTGGAGTTGTTTCTCACGCTTAATCATACTGGCCATCTTCTTTCGCCGAATAATTGCCAAATCAGGGTCGTCGTCAGTCAGAGTACAAACCTCGGTTCCAAAGCCGTATAGAAGTACAGTTAAGCATAGCGATACAACTAGAAGTCCTTTTTAGGCTTGATTTTGAGTAGATGTTTGATTGGAAGCATATGAAGCTATGAGGTTTGCGCTAATTGACTATACAAGAAGTATGCAAATGGCTTGCGGACTCAAAATCAGGTAACACATGTAGACTGAGAAATGTGGCACTCGCTAGGGGAGAGGTGGCTGCTAAATGTACAAAAGCAGATCTGGCGGTCATCTGCATAGACGCATACACCGCTCTCTCTAAAGGGCTTGAGTCATTGAAGTTGAATAGTACAGATTCGTTCCTATGGTTAGTTGATTCAGCTAACCAATTCGAAAATCTCGGAGAAACTGACAATGCAATTATGGCTGCAATCAAGGCCATTGATTTTGCAGCAAAGATGAATCTGATCGAAAGAGGGTACGAGGTATTTAGGTATGCAAGAAATATGCTCGAAAATGGTGCGGCAAATAAGGACCCATCTCTGGCAAGTCCAATGATAAAGCAGACCCTAGTGAAGAGTGGAGAGAAAATCATAGACGCTGCTAGAAAAATCGCTACGGGATCACCAGTGGCGGATATGCAGGCTGAGCTAAAGGCGAGCATCCTTGGTGGTGTTAGCCTCAAAAAGACTGAGCAAGCTGTCAAGGAGGAACAGAAGGACAAATTGGTAATCAGTCATGGCAGATCGCTCTATGAAAAGAAGGCTTTAGAATACAAGGAGGGGGCTGATACCTATTTAGCCTCGGGAATAAAGCAAAATGCCATTACGTTCTCTTGTCTGGGTGCTCTAGCAGACCTAATGTTGGGGAAACCAAAGGATGGCCTATTATATCTCACACAGTTCACAGATGAATCAGGGATCAAAGAAGAGTTCAACAACCACCCCTGCTTTCAATGGACTAGGCTAGTCTTCAAGGGGCTCATCAGCAGGGATCAAGATGCGCTTGTAGAAGCCAATAAGATATTCCTCAATATCCCTTGGAGTTTCAGGGATGACCACGAGTTTGCTCGGAGGGCAATGGAATCAGTCGAACGAAGAATCACTCAGTAATTCGGAGTCTGGCGATAAAGAATCCGTTTGAGTTGTGCCGGTGAGGCGAGAGTCTGATTACTTTATCAGAACAATCAAATCCTGAATATCCCGGGGACCCCGAAAGGGGTATCTCCAGAAGTTCGATGGGATGGCGAGTCATTGCTGAGTCAATTTGTGATTCACCTTCATGAGGCAGAAGAGAACAAGTCGCATACACTATCTCAGTCCCTGGCTTGTCAGAGTAGGCGCTAAGGATGCCATCCAGTATCTTGTTCTGAATAGACATAAGACTCATGAGCGATTCTTTGTTGAGTCGCCATTTGAAGGATGGATGGCTGCGAAGAGTGCCAGTGGAGGTGCATGGTGCATCGATGAGGATCTTATCCGCATCCGAGATTGGTGCTGTCATGGCATCAGCTTCCCTGAATTCAACAGATTCACAACCAATTGTTGAACATCGGAGTTTCATCTTTTCCAGCCTGTTTGCACTGATGTCGGTGGC
>JAHQWZ010000068.1 GCA_029856425.1 Candidatus Thorarchaeota archaeon | reverse complement strand
AAAGTCTGCGCACGTGATGTCATGCGTGCATCCAATAGCCTCTGCTACAATTGTTCCCGTAGGTTTGACTGCGTAGGGATGTGACTCCGAGCCTACATAAACTGCTCCTATGTCAGCCGGGTCAATCCCACCATGCTTGACAGCATTTCGCGCTGCCTCCACAGAAATCGTCGCGACATCCTCATCTGGTCCTGGTACCGACTTCTCAAAAACACCAAGACCCTTGGCCAAATTTGGGCCATCTTCGCCCCAAACGGAAGCAATCTCTTCTGTCTTTATGCGATAGCGTGGTACGTAGACTCCATAGCCAACAATGCCAACCATTTGCGCTCTCTCCATTTCGATTCGGCAATTGTCGAATCATGTTACGTCATTTTAGTTGAAACTTAGACCAATCCGTACTATGCCTCTTAAGAACGTTATTGAAGTGCCTAATCCTTGTAACGACTATCACCGAATGTCGTTCATCAATTCGATTGATGCCGATAGTCCCTTCTTTTTTCCTGCTATTTATGACTAGCGTTGGTGCGTATAGATGTGTTCGATGCTCCCAAAAAATACAGCTGACAAGTTGCTGAGCGAATTAAGGATATAAGCCCAGAATGTGGTGTATAGCAAGGCGAGTTCAATGTCAACCCTGAGTACTAAATACAAGCGAATCACCATCGAAGAAAGCAAAACAGCAAGGGAGCTTCTTGTGGAATTGGAATTGTCCATGGATCATGTAGTACTTGTTGAAGGGAAACGAATGGAACTTGATGAAGTTATTGACGAGAACACCCTGGTTATCGTTCTTCCACTCATCGCAGGTGGATAGAGCTCTAATCCATGCTATTCTCTTCATTTCTCAGACGTCGCATTATGCATTCCGAGTTCTGAAGCTAGGCTATTCAGATACTCCTGCGCCTTTGCTTTCTGCCTTTTCCTGGGAATATCTCTCATCCCGTTGACATTTTCTACCAAACTCTTCATCAAGATCCTGCTTGACCCAGAGCTATACTGTGTTGCCTTCTTTGGTGAAATGCAGATGCTCTCGGGCAAACCCAAATGCCGTGCCAATTCTCTGAAGATTACTTTTCTCTCAGGCTGTGGCCCAAGACGGATTTTCCACTCCGAGGGAATCGAGAGTGCGAGGTCAACAAAGCTGGCTGAAAGATATGGGAAGAATGACCCGATACCATTTACCGCTATGGCTCTTTCATCCCTTTCGATATTTACTTCATGTGTTCTTTTGGCCTCATTCCATAGCTGGGCATCAAGTACGTTTTGACCTTCCTCCTCGAAGATCCTCACATGTCGAGCATAACCTGCAAACAACTCGTCAGGTCCCTGTCCTGACAGCATAATTGAGATTCCATCTCTGGAAGCCTGTTTGGAAGCAAGATAGAATGGTAGCGCAATCTCAACATCCATTAGGTATGCACTCTCGATGGCATAGATGAGATGTGGAAGTATTTCCCAAACTACACGCTCATTGATCTCTATGCTATTGAGATCCATGCCTAATTCTTCTGCCGAGCTTGCTGCAGCAACTTGATCATGAACTGATTGAGAAGACGCAGAATAAAGCAATACCTCATCGCAGACTTCTTGCGCTTGTAGAGCTACAAGTGAGCTGTCAACGCCACCTGAAAACAACACACCAACGCGTCTACCTGTGATTCTAGAAAATGATTCCTTGAGTGCTACAGTCAACTGCTCAATGACTTTTTCACGAGGTCTATCTCGAATAATAAGGGGAGGTTCTTCTTTCTCGTCTTCTATAATCGTCGACTCCCCAACTCCTGTAATCCTTAGCTGGTGGCCTGGTTGAAGAGACTTGCTACTCTGATTGGTCACTTCCCAAAGTGCCTTTCTCTCAGTCGCAAAAAGAACAACTTGATCACTTTCGACATAATAGAACGCCCTCATTGATTGTGAGTGGCGTCTGACTTCCACTCCCTCATGATTCACTGCTAATAGAAGCGAATTCGGAGAGTAAGCCTCAAACGGCATATCTGCCTCCTTATTTGCCTGCCACATTTCATCCAGAAGCAGAATTCCTTTCGTATCAGCTTTGCAGATGAACGACTCAAATGGGTGAGACCTCACTTTGATAACGACGGCTGAATCTTCATCGAGTGTGAAATTGAATGTTCTCTCTTCTCCCCGATGCAAAATCTTCTTCGACATTTTCTGCACGATATCGAGAGCATCTTTGTTGGTGCTCTTTGAGATGAGTCCAGAAATGCCTACCAATGCATGTAACACTCTCCCACTTTAGTGGACAGCAGCGTCCTACGAACTGCTGAAGGATGGTACCATCTATGCAATCACGCAGCAGATAATCACTCGCCCACAGGCACCTGTTCAAGCACAACTTTCTGGACGCCTGTTATTCCATTCAGGAAGCCGTCCAGATCCTCCACGCTCACCGAAAGCTGCTGTGGGGTGAAATAGCACTCATAGTAGCATTGATCCGCAGCCTGGCAAATGCCGCTCGTGAACAGAATATCATCGAGTCCTGCCTTCATGAAAATGGTAGTGAGTTCCTCGAGGAAACTCTTGCTTAATTTCTCGATTTCCAGTTTGAGATACATTACAACCTCACTATCAACAGGATAGAGCTTGACATTCTTGTCTTTCATTACAAGAATTGCAAGACCATACGGTTGCTTTATTCCGTCAACGAACTCCTTTGGGAGTGTGACAACATTTCCAGCATTAATCTCGAGGACCCTTGCTCTCGTCATGTCGGCTTGTTTCAATTTCTCACCCTCTTGGGTACAGGAGCAGAAGTGGGCACTCTCAATTTATCTCTTACGGGCCACCCGAATTCTCATCTCTTTCGGAACCAAGAGCGCAATTTTGCTATTGCAGCAGGTTCTGGCCTCTCAACTTCATGAAGCTTCCAGAGATCTTTTTCAGAACCATCAAACTCAAGGAACGCCACACTACCTTTTGACCTCAGATATTCCATCTCTTGGAGTTTGCTTAGGAGCCAAGCCTTTCTGGAAACTGGCATTCGAGCGGTGGCGAGGTCAAAAAGATATGGATGCAGGTCAAACACCAACGCTCTCTCGCTCAAATAATCTAATGCTCCCTCCTCCAAAGTCTTGCTAATCTTCTCTCTGTCTGTAAAGAAAGATGCCGCCACAGACATGTTTGGATACTTCTCTGGCAGATTTATGGCGAAATTGAATGATTTTCTGAATTTGGACAGATGAGTAGCTGCATCAAGGATGAGAATTGTTTCCGGTTTACCTTCGAACTCCTCATCTGACATATCCACGTCAGTCCTCATCTCTAGGTCTTGCTGCTCTATGACTTCTTGAATGAGCTGGTCTGTCACTGGTGGGAGATCGCTATCTATGATTTCTGTCAATTCTTCATAGGTCATGGAACCATCATCTGATTCTTCTGTTTTCTGGGGTTCCTTTCCCTTCTTGTCTTCAGGTTGAGGCTCCCTTCGAGGTCGTCGATGCGGTGGAATGTAGCCTATTTCTTCAACCAAGCGCTGTAATAGAAGAGGAAGGAAAATATCATAGAGTGTTCCCCTCGTTTCGAGAATGAGAAGGACTGGCTTATAATCAGAAACCACTTCAATCAATCCGGTCTGATCTTCATCATCAATAATGATGAACTTCTCAAGATTCTCTTTGGAATAACCTTCTTCGACACGCTTAGTCCAGTCTGCATATACATCCTTAACTTCCTGCTTTCTCCTATCACGCACCAGACTCATAAACTTCCCAAGATATTTGACACCACGGGACACAGCTGTAGTGGGACTGAGGAATACTGTCATCAGCCCAACCGCTTCCCCGGCATACTCGCTGGCTTCTGCATCGCGCATCTTGCCCATTACTTCTTCTGTTAGTGAGGGGGGGCCGAGCTTTTCAACAAGAACCTCTATCATTCCCTGTAAATCTTCAAAAGAGGCATCTCCCGGTCCTATTCTCTCTCCAACAGGAGAGGCGTCAGAGAGGACTTCAGCGAATACATTTGGGCGTTTGATGAGCCAGCTTAGTGGAATTTTCAAGGATGTATAATCATGCAGCCAAGTTCTTTCTGAATCCTTAAGCCCAAAATAGAACTTGATTGATTCGGGAAAGACATCCTCGAACTCCTCCATAAACTGATCGAATCCCGCCTTTGTGCTAAGTCCCATCTCTCCCTTTTCCATTGCGTCAACAACGAAGACCAGACCCTGTTCCTTCTTTTTTGCCTCACCAGCAAGAGCGAGCAAGACCTGCTTCGGAGATAGGTACAGGCGATCACTCTCGGCATAAGGCGCATCATAGAAAGAGAATACTCCCATTCGTCGCCATGGCTTCCCTGAAAGGTCCTCTTTGACAAGATGGGAGAACCACTCAAATCCGCGCTTGTATCTTGGTATGGTGTCATCGTCAGGTTCTGGAGTTGGCATGAAAAGCACCTTTGCAGAGGTCTACGGACCCGTTTCTATTGAGTACCTCATTTGTGCTGAGATAAACCTATTGACACTGACTAATCTATTCTCACTGAATAGAGCGCGCCCACAGCAGCGACAATAATGATTCCCAATACTAGACCCCATCTCCAGTCAATGAGCACTGGAGGCCGGTTGTTTGGGTCTTCCTCCTCCAAGAGGGCCTCGTATTCTGTTCCTAGGTAAGTCAGTGCCTTTATGGCATAGGATGAGTAGTAGAGCGATCCTGTGTTTAAATCAGGAACAAGACCAAAGCTACCATCGACAGCTTGGCAATCAACAATGAATCTAGCGGCGAGGGCGTCATCTACTAATGCGATGCCTCCAAGTAGATCAAGTGCTCGAAGCGCCCAGTATGTACTTGCCAAATTGGTGTCGTTTGTAAGAATGCTCTCCTGGAAGCCACCCACAAAGAGATCGTACTCGCTGGAAATCACTTGTTTATCCAAAATCCAGTCAGCAATGCCTTGATGATTGGGGATAGTTTCTCCGAGAATTGAAAGCGCCAAGACTGCAGCTGCAGTTGCAGTTACTCCAGCTATATTCGATTCAGGACTTAGCTTGAATCCATCACCGATTCTGCAACTAAGAATCCACTCTGCAGTCGCAGTGGAGTTCCATAGCCACTTCTCCCATGTGTCCTCCTCAGACGTCTGCAGCGCTATCTCCATAGAATGGAGGGCATAGAATGTTGAAACTATGTCAGGCGACTCACCGACTGTATCAGAGAATCCTCCTGACTCTGACTGAGTTTGGTTGATCCAATAAAGCGCCGCTGTTCCATTGAATTCAATTTGCTCAATGTTAGGAATGTCACTCAATCTATTCTGGCTCAAGAGATCAAATAGATTAATGCCATCATATGCGTTCTTTTGGTTGACAGATCCAGCAATGAACTCTCCAAATCCTCCGTATCTGTCGGTTGTTTCACTGACTAGCGTCCAATGAAGCTTCTGTGTAAAGTTCTTGACTTTGAGGAAATCTATGATAGGTGGTCTGATTTCAAGTAGGTCCCAATCATCGAAAATTGATATGACGCCAAATGTTGAATCGACAAATGAGGTCTGAGATCCCGGGTGAGTATAACCTCCCTCTGCACTGTCATACTGTTCATCTATATACGCCCTGAGGGACTGTCTGCGAGTTGTAGGATTTGCCGAAACTGGCTGTGCCACAAGTGTTAACACAACCAGTGCAACAGCTATGGTTACTGCCGCAATCTTGACACTTCTCATACGGACATCCCGTCTAAATATGATATCGCTGAGCATTTCTGCTCCGCGTGAGGAGCCACGGACTGAAGAGCGGTTATTAACGTTTCCCCAAGTAGTAGATTGCACTACCGATTTATTGCTGCAGAATTAACGCGGCCCTCTAGGTACTTCGCGTATATACCTATATGCTGAATCAGCTGCGATGGCACCCTGTCCCGCAGCCACCACAATCTGTTTCATGGATTCTACCACATCTCCTGCTGCAAAGAGCCCAGGGATATTCGTCTTTTGCTCCCCGTCCGCAAAGATTTCACCCCGGTTATTCATTTTAACGCCCAACGGTTTCGCAATTTTGCTCTCTGGATCTGAACCCAGCGCAACAAAAGCACCATCAACCTTTAGCGTTCTTCTTTCACCATTCTTCACGTTCTCTAGTTCTATCTCTCTCAGAAGCTGCTCATCTCCCCGGAACTCCTTAACAACAGTGTCCCATAGGATTTCTACATGAGTATCGAACAACATTTGTTGGATGATATATTCTGCTCTGAGACGATCTCGACGGTGAATTAGATATAGAGTGTCTGTAAGCTCAGACAGATAGAGCGCTTCAGTCACAGCGGTATTGCCACCGCCAACAACTGCCAGTGTCTTATTCCGAAAGAGAGGGCCATCGCATGTAGCGCAGTAGGAAACTCCCCGCCCCGTGTATTGCTCTTCGCCTGGTAAATTCAGTTTTCGATGTCCTCCACCTGTGGCAAGAACAACCGCCTGGGCTTGATACACGCCGCGTCTAGTATCTAAATGGAACCCCCCATTGTCATCCAACGTGATACTCTTGACCTCAGTTATCTCCTTGATGCTTGCTCCGCTCTTCCTGACCTGTTCCTTCATCTTTTCCGCAAGCTCTATGCCAGAGATGAAGGCGTATCCGGGGTAATTCTCAATACCTGGGGATGTTGCTTGTGCGCCTCCTAGGACCTTAGACTCGAGAAGTATTGTCTTAAGTCCAAATCTTGAGCCATAGATGGCGGATGTCATACCTGCAGGTCCTCCACCTACGACAATGAGTTCCCAGGTCAAGTCTTCGGTCATATTGGTCCTCCATTCAATGGAGCTTGGCGCAAGTCAACCCAACTCTACTCCTCTAATTAAGACTTCTTTGGCGGTCCTCATTCAAAGATGCCGGTCAGAATCTCGGTGGTTTCTAGGCCCACAGGTGTCCAAGCATCTCGACTCCGGGGTTTTATCAGGTCATTGATTCTGCTAAAAGGCACTTCTCTTATTGGCATGCTTGGACGTTTCTGGAGAAAAGCGGCTTTCCTGAAGCGTTCAGGTTCATAGCGATAGACCTGTCCTGGTCCAATAACAAGAACCAAATTCACCATGTCCAAACCCTCCCAAATCCATGCAGTGTCATTGAAGGATTCTATCACCAGTATATCGGTTCCATCCTCAACCCGAGAAAAAGCAGAACTCACGTAGCTCTCCAAGTTTTCGCTCTCATATTGTTGGATTTCCTCCAATGAATTGACTGATCGCTTCTCAATGCCCTCGATTAGATGCTCCAATTGCTCCTTGGTTAAGAGAAGGTCACCCTGCCCTATTAGCTGTTCTGCAACTAGGGCCATAGAACGAACTCGGTTAGCTTCAGGCCAGCTGAAACGTTGTAGAGCAATAACTGAGTCAGGCCCCGCGAGGCTCAGTGTACTTGGTAGAATGGCCAGTGGCTTTTTCGATGCAGTCGGTACATATAGTCTGTGAATCGGATTCAGAAGGTAGTCATCTATCTGTGAGTTAATCTTTGCCTTGATGGTTGCAAGGTCTGCAGAGATCAATCGTTTCTTTTCAATACAGTACTGTGTATGTGCAAACCTTTGCCAATAGTTGTGCGCACTTATTGGCTTGAAGTATTCAATGGATTTGCTGTAATGACTAATCTCGTCAATCAGCAGACCTGCGAATGTAGTCTTTCCAGAGTCGAATGAGCTCATGCCCACTAGCAGGATTCGCATTGACATTGCTGTGGTTCTCCACAAAAAGAATAGAGAAGGAGCCCGTGGGCTCCTAATTGTTTCTAGAGTGTCTACATCATGCCGGGCATTCCGCCCATGCCACCCATGCCGCCCATGCCACCTGGTGGACCCTCGGCGCCCGGTGGTGGACCTGCCTTGGCAGCTATCACGTCGTCAATCCTGAGGATCATTTGTGCAGCCTCAGCAGCAGAACGGATTGCCTGGCTCTTGACTCGCGATGGTTCAATGACTCCAGATTTCATCATGTCAACTGACTTGCCCTTAAACACATCAACGCCATACCAGAGTCCAGTTACCTTTGAGTGGTCCTTCTTGAGGTCAGCAATAATGTCGATCGGATCATGACCCCCATTCTCAGCAAGAGTCTTAGGTATGACTCTCAGGGATTCGGCGAAAGCCTCAATCGCTAATTGTTCACGTCCCTTGACCTTGTCCGCGTAGATTTCCAAACGCTTTGAGATCTCTGACTCAGTGGAACCTCCGCCTGCGACGTATGTGCCGTCCTCAACAACGTTTCTAACAACGCATAGAGCATCATGCAGTGCCCTATCTGCCTCATCCACAACGTGCTCTGTCCCGCCTCTGATGACTATTGATACAGCCTTGGGCTCTTTGCAGTTTCTGACATA
>JAHQWZ010000067.1 GCA_029856425.1 Candidatus Thorarchaeota archaeon | reverse complement strand
CTTTTATCCTGCGAAGGACTTGAACCAGTAAAAACAGACACAATGAGTCTCTTGCGAATGCTGGAATCAAATGCTTCTCTAGCTGATGCATCACAGTCAATCATAATCCATATTCAAGAGATTGCCGCGAAACAAATAGAATCTGGTGACACTCTATACTTCAATCTCGCCACGACTCAGGAGTTCGAAGAACTCAGCAGACTACTTGAAAAAATCAGGAATGAACAGATAGCTAGCCTTATTCTACAGCAAGAAGGCAAGCTTGTAGATCTCACGCCCCTGTGGTATTCAGATTATGGCCGTCTGGCTTTATCCGATCTTGGAATTAAAGGAACTAAGGCCTCGATAGATCAACTCGATATGGTATTATCAGTAATACAAGTATCACCGGATTTGAAACGAGGAGTCAAACTATCAAAAACAGCACAAGCATCTGAAACGAACATCATCAAACCATCCAATCAAACGTATAGAGAACTTCATGAACACATCATTAATCAAGACGTTGAAGGCCTCATCTCAAAGGGGAGCATTCATTCTTTATTGACTCTAAATGCAATGCTAGATAATGCAGTCACTCAGTACATGACTTCTGAGTCGAGTGAGGATTATCGACAACTCTTGCAATGCATCAATAGCCATGTTGTAGTTCGTCATTTTAACTCGATAACACAACTTGAGAAATTACTAACACTGAGTGATCAAAGAATTGCTACACCATCAATAACTGCATTAGGAAACTTCTATCACGAATCATCAGCTCACGCCCTCATCGAGCTATTGTGCAAGAATGTGGATGAAGAGATTATTATGGCTTCAGTAAATGCTCTTGACAACATTCTGAAGAAATCCCCTGAAACGCTGGTTGTAATCAAGGACGCTCTAGAGTCTGATTGCAGGAATCGCAGGCACCTCAGACGCTTTCTAAAAAGAGCCCCTTCTGAATAATATTACTTGTAATACAATGTTTCAGAACTTCTCTCGGTAGACATAAATCAACTCGGAATTGGTTCAGAATCATGAACAAGCCAGGATCCAATGGATTCAACGAGATTGATTATTTCTTCAATCCATCACGGATTGCCCTTGTCGGAGCATCGTCTGATTATCGAAAGCTGGGCAATTCCATTCTCATGAACCTCCTCGCGTCTGAGATTGTCGTCTATCCAGTTACTCGTAATAGAGAACAGGTCCTTGGAGTCAAAGCATACCCAAGTCTTGACAGTCTTCCTGAGCCTGTAGACTTGGTCATAGTTGCTGTTGCAGCAAAGTACTGTCCAGGTCTAATGAGTCAGATTCAAGGAGCTGGTGCCAAGGCCGCAGTAGTAATATCAGGAGGGTTCAGTGAAACCGGCCACCCAGGTGCGCAACTTGAGGAAGAGCTAGTAAGAGCTGCCAAAGACGCAGGAGTCAGAGTCATTGGTCCAAATTGTGTGGGAGTTTCCAACAGTAGGTTGTTCAATGGAACTTTCACTATGATGCCTGAGCGAGGGAATATTTCCCTAATCTCCCAAAGTGGAGCCCTTGGTGGTATGCTCATATATACCACTCGTGCCAAAAGAATTGGACTAAACAAGTTTGCTAGCATTGGTAATTCAGCTGATGTTAGCTTTGTTGAGATTCTGGATTACTTTACTGAAGATCCAAAAAGCTCTGTGATTATGGCTTATGTAGAGGGGATAGATAATGGTCGTAGCTTCTTTGAGTCTCTTGCCAGAGCTGCAAAATGCAAACCAGTAGTAGTATTGAAAGGTGGAAGAAGTGAGCCTGGCAGGCGGGCAACTAAATCGCACACAGGATCCTTGGCAGGCTCAACAGTAATATTCGATGGAATGATTCGGCAAGCGGGCTGTGTGACAGCTCCTTCTCTAGATACATTTCTGGAAATCGCCAAATTGTTTGATTACCAACTTCTGCCAAAGGGACGTAATATTGGTATTATTAGTAATACAGGCGGAGCGGGCGTTCTTGCGACCGACGCATCAGCCAAATTTGGACTCAATATCCCTTCCTTAGAGGAGGAAACACGTCAAGAACTACGTCAAGTCCTATCTCCATTGGCATCAGTGGACAATCCAGTAGATGTTGCTGCGAGTGGTGGGAGAAGAGAATATCAAATCACTACTGAGTTAATGCTCAAAGACTCTAACCTCGAAATGCTGCTAGTGATATGTGGAGTTCCAACCTTTGCTGGAATGACACAGACAGAACATGCTGCAGGTACCCTTGAGGGAATACGAACTGCAGATGTAAAAAAACCCGTTGTTGGAGTCTGGCTTGCAGGTGATATAGGAAAACCTGGAAAGGATCTACTTGAGATGAATCGTATTCCATGCTACGATGACCCGGCTTTGGCTGCCCTTTGCATGGCACGAGTCACTGAATACTCAGAGATGCATAGAAAAAGGAATGACTAGGCCCATCCTCACAAAACCGTCATGTTACATGAATAATAGCTACAAGAGATAGCTGATCACATACAGAGAATGGATCAGACTTCAAGATGTTTATCAGCTATATCTGGGAATTCATCAGTCAATGCTTTTCGGAGTTTTCTTTCAACCCACATACTCAGGTTGATTGCCTTTTCGTTTCGCACATCCTGCAAACAAGATCGAAGCTCGGTCGTGAACGAGAATGACACGATCGGACTCCGTCGCTCTTTGTTTGGTATAGCTACCATAGCTTTTGGTTTCTCTACAACAACCCCAGTCCTTGGCTCTGCAGCCAGCTTTGCTGAATCTCTTTCCTCTTCACCAGCATCTCGATACTTCTTCAGAACACTCAAACCTAACGCACCTCTCTCAGTATAGTGGCATAGGCATCCGAAACAAGCTCTGCAATTTCCCTGTTAACTTCCGGATTGCCATTCTGCCTGAAGTTTTCTGCAGCCACCTGTTGACAACCTCTTGACAACATACGAATGTCACGTGGATTACCTTTGGCTGCCGTATTGATAACTATCACAGCATCATCATTGAACGGATAGACATCGTAATTGTCCACATCAAAGGTGTCAATCTGCCCTTTCGCATAAGCGATTCTTCTGCCAATGAATTCCTTTGCTTTCTCATCGTCTAGAGAAGGAACATCAAGCGGTTCAGTCCTGTCCGCAATCTGCGGCAAGAAACTTAGCATTGCGTTCCAGTAAACCGCTGTCCCCGACATTATCAGAGTGATAATTGGCTCATCTAAAACCTCTGGATTGTCAGCTTTCATCTCCTGAGTAGGCAAGTCTGCTAGGTACCTGAGCTTGTGGAATGCCGCTTCCTGGTTGTCAGCGACATCCTCAACGAATAGGGCTGTGCGGCTCTTCTCTTCCGTATATCTTCTAACACATTCTTGGGCAATTGATTCCACAATCTGACTCGACTCCCAAGATCTGCGATACTTTACTCTCAAAGAGTCTGCTATTGCTGCTGACATCTGTTTCTCATAGAGACCAGTCATCCCAACATATCCTGTAACAAATTTGTTCCCTCGACGGTCTGCCAGGGTAGGCAGGTCTCTGAGCGCCAGTAACATGAGGGTACTTTTTCCCGAACCAACTGGTCCTCTGAGAAAGATGTGTCTCTCATTCGTGATTATCAGATCGACAATGCTGTCCAAGAAGTCTGGATGTTCTACATATAGACGTGAGTCCGGCATCTTATAACCGCGAAAAGGTGAGAACCTTGCACCGATTCTCTCTTCCCAAGCTCGCAAGACCTCCTTGCGAGTATTGAAGTGTCGAATCAACGCACTCTCGTGTATCGCTATTGTCATGATGTGATCCTCTTGGTATCACATGTAGTTCTTGTAATACAATCTCGAGAGTGCTGGTCTACTAATAAATCGTGTGGTGAGCTTTCAGTCTGGCGCTTTCGAGACACAACCTTTTTGAACAGGATGAATAGGCATGAAGGCACGTCCGGGTATAGCCGGTCACTCACATAGGAGAACCCCCAGATGGATGTCGATCGAATACGGCACGTACTAAACTCTCTGATGATTCTCAGCTTTCTAATTTTCGGAGGCTTAGTAGCAATAATCCTAGTCACAGACGTGGAACTAACAAGTCCTGCAGTTGCTCTTCCCTTTGCGTTCTTGTTCATTTCTCTTACGACACTCATCACTACCGGACAAATAAACGATCGACCTCGCCTATTGAAAAAGTATCTTCGTGATTGGCTAATCATCTGTACATTTGGCATTCTCATCAGTGCATTAGTCATTACGTTTGCATGATGCGTATCATAAGAGTTTTAGGATATCAATATCTGCACGACCGACTATACCTACTTCATCCACCGAAGTGAGCATCAATGAGCAAAATCTTGCCTGGCACCAAAACGACCCGAATGGAGCTCTTACGACTCAAGAACAGAATGCGACTCGCAGAACGAGGTCATAACCTTCTCAAAGAGAAACGCGACTCATTAATTATGGAGTTCTTCAACTCAATTGAAGAGATTAAAAAGGCAAGGGAGGAAGTTGATGCAGCTCTAGCTTCAGCATTCTCTGCACTGACAAAGACAAAGATGGTAATGGGACCGGCCGAAGTTGTGGAATTCGCAAATGCAAGTAAAGTCCAAGCGAATCTAAGAATCTCCACAAGATCCATGATGGGTGTGGTAATTCCAGTGCTTTCAGTGGAACAGCACATCCCAGAACTTCCGTACTCACTTCCAGATTCTAGTGTTCAGCTTGATGTGATGTCGACTAAGTTCAATGAAGCTATGAAAGCTGTAGTGCGTCTTGCAGAGATTGATTCAACTGTTAAACGACTTGCAATCGAAATTGAACGCACTAAAAGACGCGTTTCGGCTCTTGAAACAATCGTGATTCCTAGATTGGATGCAACAGCTCGATATGTGAAACAGGCTCTTGAAGAGAGAGAACGAGAAGACTTCTTCAGACTCAAATTCCTCAAAGAACAGATGGAGTCTGAGAGCTGAATTCATTGTATTAACTGTATTACATTTATCCATGCCGCAGCTTCAGAATTGCTGCAGCAAGATCGCCTTGGGTTTCTCTTAGTGCTTCTTTTGCAATTTCGATATCAACACCAGTCTGTGCAGCAACAAGCGCTGCATCTTCTATTGGGATTTCAATCTCTTTTACTGGTTCTGGAGCCAAACTCTGGCCGCTATCATCTGTAGTCAAACCACGTTCCATTTTCGTGCCGGATACTTGGAATGATTCGCTTCCGGCCTGTTTGACCAGGGAAACCTGAGGATCATTGACTACCCATTCCTTGTCTGCAAAACGGAATATCACTTCCTTGATACCAGTCACATCTTGCTGTTCAATACCCATCTGCTTCATCATTCGAGCAATAGCTCTAGGCGACATTCCGCGTTGACCCCGTCTACGTGACATTGCTTAGTCCTCAATTCTAGGTCTATAATCTGTCACTCGACGGAGGAGATAAAATGCTTACGCTTGAACGTAATTCCCTATCCAACTAGAATGTCGAATACATAGTGGTAGATTCTTGGAGCATACATCTTTACCTTACTGATTGAAACCTGAGATGTGAAACCATGACTTGAACATGCTTCCTCAACTATTCCGGCAGTCCTATCCAGCTTATTGCTGGGCAGTGCAATATGCATGTGAATGGAACCACCCTCTGAAACCAAAGCCTCTAACGCATGATTCAGATAGTCATCCGTATCAAGAAGATACCCCATAATCACACGATTCACAGAGTCAGTTGGATGTACATCTCGACAATCACCTAGAATTGGATTCACTCTATTGTTCAGGTTGTTTAGTCTGATATTCTCAACCAATAATTCGTATGCTTCTGGATTAATTTCAATTGCAATTACCTCGGCCTTTCCGCCCTTTGCAGCATGAAGTGAGAACTGACCAACACAGGCAAACATGTCTAGCACTCTTTCACCCGATTTGACAACTTTGCCCATTCTAATTCTCTCGGCACGATTTCCTCCAGAGAAAGTGAACCGAAGTGGATCTATCCTGAAACTCACTCCTCCCTCAATATGAGTTGTTAGAGTATTCAACTCACCTGCAACGAATGCAAAATCCGGTCTGCGAACGCGTCCTTCAGTGGGACCTGTCTTGATTGCTACTGATTTGATTCTATAATCATACTCCAGAGTCACTTGGCCAATTTTATCCGCAAATGGAACACAATCTTGATTCAAATTCAAGATTGCCACGTGTCCGATCAGATGAAACCCCGATGGGAGTTTAACCCCTTCAGGAATGACTCCGCATAGTCTGGTTTTGAGGAATTCTAGATATTGCATCAATTCCTATTGAAATCCAATCCCATAAAATGTTGATGCTGGGATAACATATCCTACGACTATTATATTCTGATTCATATTGCCTGTATTACAATACTATCAGCTTTCAGCAATACATGCTACCGGGAGCTCCATCGCCTCTTCCACGATTGTGAACCTTTGCTATAGCTTTGCTAAAATCATCTTGTTTTACACAGACTCTGCTCTCACGAATAGCAAACATGCCTGCTTCAGTACACATCGCTTTGATGTCTGCCCCAGTCTTACCGCCGGTAGCAGAAACTAGTTTTCCAAAGTCAAGTGCCGAATCCAAATTCATGCCGCGCGTGTGAATCTTGAAGATCTCCTCCCGACTTTCATCATCAGGGAATGGAAATTCAATTATTCGATCAAAACGACCAGGTCTTAGTAATGCAGGATCCAAAATATCTGGTCGGTTAGTGGCGCCAAGAACAGCTACCTGTCCTCGACTCTCGAAACCATCCAGTTCACTAAGAAGTTGCATCAGAGTCCGTTGTACTTCCCTATCACCTGAAGTAGCAATGTCAAGTCTATGCGAACCGACAGCATCGAGTTCATCCACAAATACAATTGCAGGTGCTTTCTCTTTGGCAAGCATGAATATCTCTCGTACTAGACGAGCGCCTTCTCCAATGAATTTCTGCACCAGTTCTGACCCAATAACACGAATGAAGGTTGCATTGGTTTCATGTGCTACAGCTCTAGCACAAAGTGTCTTTCCGGTTCCTGGCTGTCCGGTGAGAAGAACTCCTCTTGGGGGTTCGATGCCTACCTGCTCGAAAAGCTGAGGTTTCAGGAGTGGGAGTTCAACAGTTTCTTTGATTTCAAGAAGCTGTTCACGGAGTCCTCCAATATCGGAATATGATACGTCAGGTGCCTCTTCAATCTCCATCGCCCTGATCATTGGATCTCTTGATGGAGGCAGTTCCTGTGTGACTGCAAAAGATCGTTGATTGAGGGCTACTCTCATTCCAGGTTGTATCTTTTCCTTGACTATTGATGAAGAAACGTGCACTACGAAGTTAGGTCCTGTCGAGCTCTTGACAACAGCCCTGCCATCCTCTAACATCTCAATCACTGTGGCAGTGATAAGAGGGGACTGCCTGAGCTTCTCCAATTCAGTTCGGAGAGTCTGAGTTTCCTTCTCAAGCCTAGAACGTTCAGCCTGAAGTATCTGCTTTTCTGTTTCAAGAGCACGAAGACGACGTTCCAGATGTCGAGTGTAATTCTCTGTGTATGCTGAATCATCGATGCCGTCTTTTTTGACATCAGTAGTTCCTGGCAATCAACGCACCTCGCAGCTCAATTCCCTGATGATGTTAAAAGGTTTATTTTGAGGGTCTATATGTACGAATCCGTACCCACGTCCCAGTCAGTTACTTTTATCTACATATCCGATTCTGAGTCAACAAAAGAGGGATAATTAACGTGCCCAGTTGCGAACTTTGTGGCCGAAACATGAAGGGTCGTGGAAGAAACGTTGAGATTGAGGGCGCTCAAATGAATGTCTGTCCTCAATGTGCAAGTAGATTCGGTGGTTCTGAAGCCGTTTCTGGACGCCATGGTTTATCCGCGCCAAAGGTGAAACCGTCTTGGGTTGGAGAAGCAAGAAGACCTGCCCCAAAAGTCCCCTCCATATCATCACCTCCCAAAAGAAGTCCCAAACCGAGGTCGAGTGGAACCCTTCTCGATGATATGATGTTGGTCGAAGATTATGCAAAGATAATCCAGACTGCAAGACAAAGAAAGAAACTTAACCAAGAGGAACTTGCACAGAAAGTGGGTGAACGCATATCGACTCTTCAAGCAATAGAGGCTGGTCGACTCAAGCCAACTCGCAAGACGATCAGAGGTCTGGAGAGAGAGCTGGAAATCTCATTGCTTGAACCAATTGATGCTGTTCCTATCAAAACTTCTGGAGGAAGCTCCGGTGGAGGTCCCACTCTTGGAGACCGAGTAGTCGTCAAACGGAAGAAATCCCAGAAGTCCGATTAAGATGCGACCCAAACGAAGTGAATATATAGTCTGTTATACTATACTATAATAGTAAGTGCAAGTTCAAGTTTCCAAACGCAGTTCTTTTGGTTACATTAAAA
>JAHQWZ010000002.1 GCA_029856425.1 Candidatus Thorarchaeota archaeon | reverse complement strand
GCAGCTACGGGCATAGCATTCTCCTTACAGCATCTGCCTAGTGTAATCCTGATTCCAATCATGTTCTTGGCAGGATTTGCTGCTGGTGCTCTTTGGGCACTGCCTATTGCGATTTTTAGAGTGAAGAGTCAGTTCAAGGGCTCTGATGTTGTGATTAGCTTTCTTCTCTTCTTCCCTGCACTTTATCTTGTTGAGTACCTTGTCACTGGCCCTTGGCAAGACCCAGCGGGTTGGGGTTTTCCTCAATCACCACTGATACCTGAGGCAGCTCGAATACCCCTGTTCCCCACTACTAGAATCCACCTAATGATCATCTTAGCGGTTGCCTTGACATTACTCATTCATCATTATCTTGTCAGAACCAAAGAGGGCATCACAGAAACAAAGCTGGGCTACGAGATCAACGTGATGGGAGAGAACCCAGAGGCTGGGGAGTCCATGGGAATGAGCTTCCTCAAGGTAGCAATAATCACAGTACTTCTCTCGGGAGGACTGGCCGGCCTTGCTGGGGTGAGTGAGGTTGCAGGAAACCCCAATCTATACCGACTACGGATGGAGATTTCCACAGGACTGGGATTCACGGGCATTGCTGTTGCATGGCTTGGAGGACTTAATCCGATAGGAGTCATTGTCAGTGCACTCTTCTTTGCGGGTCTGTTGGCAGGAGGCGTTGAGATTCAATCTGCAGGACTGCCATTCGGTGTTGTGAACCTCTTCAATGGTGCCATTCTCTTCTTTGTCCTTGTGACCGAGTTCTTCCTACGATACACAATTGAAGGGAGGTTACGTCGTGACGATTGAGCAGACAGGATCTCAGATTGTGATAGCTGCCACCTTCTTTCTGATACCAACACTGGGTGAAATGGTGTCAGAACGTTCCGGAATACTGAATTTGGGAGTAGAGGGGATGGTCATCTCAGGAGCGGCAGGAGCCTTTGCGGCGGCGCACATAACAGGCAGCCTCTGGATTGGTGCGTTTGTTGGAGCTTTAGTAGGCGGAGTATTAGCACTTATACATGCAAGAGTGACGATAACATTCAAGCGGAATCAAGTTGTCTCGGGTATATCCCTGACCATTCTTGGAGCAGGACTGAGTAGTATTCTAGGACTGGGATTAATAGGTGTGCCAATAGTCCCGTTTGGACCTGTAGCCATTCCAGGCCTCAGTGTGATTCCAGTTATTGGTCCAATCTTCTTCAACAAGAATTTGCTCGTCTACTTTTCATATGTGATGGTCCCAGTTCTCTGGTTTTTCCTCTTCAAGACACGCTATGGGCTAATGATACGCAGTGTTGGAGAGAATCCGATGGCGGCTTACACACAGGGGGTTGATGTAGTTCGAGTCAGGTATCTGAGTGTGATATTTGGCGGGATGATGTGCGGTCTTGGTGGTGCATATCTGACTCTTGCATGGATTCCAATGTGGGTCGAAGGTATCACTACTGCACGGGGATGGATAGTCATTGCCTTAGTGGTCGTTGGACTGTGGCATCCTGCAGGAGCCTTCGTAGGGAGCTACATCTTTGGTGCGTTCGATGTCCTTCGCTATACCTTCCAACCACTTGGTGTACCAACTGCCTTTCTGAACATGTTGCCATCGATGTCTACAATCCTCTTTCTTGTCATCTGGGGAGTGCTATTGAACATGCAGAAAGTGAAGAGTATCGTGGGAGCGCCTTCGTCCCTCTGCGTACCATTCGAAACTGAATGACGGTCCTGAGATCTACTCCACCAACTCTTCAGACTCTGGAAACCATGCGGGGTATACTATACATAGAAACACTAGATCTGAGTCACCTGTATTCTCGATATATTGAATGCCTTTTGGTGGAATATAGACCACTTGGCTTGGTGCAACCTCGGCGGTTTCATCATCAATATGTATGATTCCTTTACCTTGAAGTATATAGTAGACCTCAGATGCCTCAAAGAATCTGTGTGGCATAGAAGACTTGCCGGGCTTTACAATGGCATGAGCAATGCTATAGCCTAGCTTCAGGTCCTCCTTTTCATGACGAGGGTTCAGTAGTTCTCGGAGTATCGTGCCATCCAAAGCCACAATCTCCTCACAGTCATCAAACCGCTTGATCCACATGCAATCCAACTCATTTGCTGGCTGCGATTTCAGACGTATTTGCTTTATGTATTGACTCAATAGCGATGACCGTTCTGCTTCAAAAATCTGGAGCATTCTTGTTATACCATTTGGGGATATTTTCCATCGCGGGTGTATAACCGTCTAGTACATGCCGTGAGATTACGAGCCTTTGAATTTCACTTGTGCCTTCGTAAATCTCATAGAGTTTGGCATCTCTGAACAGCTTTTCCACTGGGTATTGGTCGATGTAACCATATCCTCCATGAACCTGTACTGCTTGATGTGCTACCTCCATAGCGCTTTCTGTTGCCATGACTTTCGCAACACTGGCCGGAATCGTTGGGTCCATTCCGTTATCAGCCGCCCAGGCAGCCTTTAGATAAAGAAGTCGTGCAGCTTCGATCTTGGCATACATATCGCCCAATTTGTAACTGACAACCTGAAATTCCCTCAATTTCTGATTGAATGCCTCTCTTCTGTTGACGTATTCCCTGGCATACTCCATTGCAGCACGAGCCAGACCTGTAGCAAAAGCAGCAATTGAGGGTCTTGTCACACTGAAGGTCTGCATTGCTATCTTGAATCCCATGCCTTCTTTACCCAGCAGGTTCTCAGCAGGGACCTTTGCATCTCTAAATATCACTGAGGAAGTAGTAGATGCTCTGTGGCCCATCTTCTCAACTGGACGACCAGTCTTGACTCCCGGGGTGTCCGCGTCAACGATAAAGGCACACAATGCCTTGTGTCTCTGACTTGGGTCAAGAGAGGCAAATACTGTGAAGTAGTCAGCATGAGGTGCATTGGTAATCCAGAACTTGGAACCATTGAGAACATAGTAGTCGCCCTCCTTCTTCACAAGTGTCTTGATCCCAGCTACATCACTGCCCATGCCAGGCTCAGAGCATGCAAAGCTTACGAACTTCAGGTCCTTGGTGAGAGGGCGCAGATATTTCTCCTTCTGGTCATCGTTACCAGCAATCAAGATTGGTTCTGCGCCAAGACTGTTCACATAGATACTGGTGGTCATTCCAGCACAGCCTGCAGCCATCTCTTCGACAACAATACACTGTTCGATAGCACCTAAGCCCAGACCACCATACTCCTTTGGTATTGCCAAGTTCATGAGGTCTGCTTCCCAGCATTTCTTGATGATTGGTAGGGGAAACTCACCTGTCTTGTCGTAGTAGTGAGCGTATGGAATCATATACTCCTGAGCAAACTCGCGTGTTCTGTTCTGTAGATCAATCTGTTCTTTTGTAAGGCTGAAATCGACCATTATTCTCCCTCATAGATATTGAAACTAACACTGGTAGGACGAGGTGGTATAAGGCCATTGTCAAATGGCAAAGACGTGGTTAGGCATCAATGTTTGCTAGTGATTTGACGAACCACCTCTGGAAGACTCCACTTGAGTTCTAGCTCTAGTGCCCCTTCATCAGGACCTGGACAGCGCCTTACACATGTTCGGCATGCCACACACAACCAGAGATCAACTTCGACTGTTCCAAAGCCAGGCGAGTCATCTGCCAGAACAATATCACGTGTTGGCTTTTGAGTTGCAAGACCCTTCACGGTTTTGTAGAAGAGCGATCTGTTTACGGGCAGGTTGTCAAGAGCCTCGTCAGAGATATCAAAGATTTTAGAAACTTCGAACACTGGTTTCAGTTCAATTGCGTCCTCAGGACATGCAATCTCGCAAGACTTGCAGCCTAGACACTTGGAAATATCCCACTCAATTGTGCCAAAGCCAAGCAAGGGGGCATAGCCCATCATTGCCTTGTATTCATCAAGAACTGATGGAACGTCCACCTCTGCCAAGTCATCCAATGTCACCTTTGGACGAGTACTGGGAATTTTGGTGCGTGTGCGGTAGGATAGTGACACGGCTGATCGAATCTTCTCCTCTATCCCCAGGAGTATTTCTTTTCCCACCACATTTCCTTCGATCGTGAGCTTGACCAACTTATCGCGACCCTTCGATAGGACGTCCAGAGCATTGACCACTTTGCCAATGTCCTCAGCCCTCAGTTCCTGAAGAAGAGATTCAAATTCGGATGATGCCTCTGTGAGTTGAAGTGCGAGAGAACTTGCAGTTTCAACTGCGAGCTCTGCCTCTGTGGGGGTTCTTGGAACATCATAGAGAAGATAGCCATGACTCTCACCAGCTGAAGTGAGTAACTCGTCCCTCTTCATTCGAAGCAGATGCTGCAGAATTCGGTCTTTGGGGATGTTGGTCTTCTCTCCAAGATCCTTTGCAGTCATTGCTCCCAGTTCACGTATGAGAATTAGAATGGTTCCCCGTTCAAGTTCGTTATCCAGATAACTTGACATCATTCTCTCATAGACTTCTGGGTCTAGTTTCTCTCCATAGACATTGGTTCCAGAAACAAGGTTAGGACCCTTTTCGAGTGCGATCTTCAGTCTGAATCTTGCAAAAGCCTCAAGACCTGCAGAAACAAGTAGGCGCAAGTCCTCGGAGCTGTCAGCGGGCTTGGATTGCAGAACCGCTTCTGTTGCTTGGTCAACGGTTTCACGTAGGCTGTTTAGAGCCTCGGCAAGAGTCGTTTCATCATATTGACCAAGTTTCTGAAGCCTTTCAAGCAGAAACTCCATTCTTCTTACTGATTGGTCAACAAAGGCGTGTATGTCACCTTCGAGCGACTTTCCTATGCCATTGAGCTGTTGTAGTATTCTCTTGAACACCAATGTAGAATCGGGTACGGTTTCAAGAACTCGTGAGAATACAGGCGCGTCCTCGTCGAGACCAACCATCTCAACCTCGCCTCTTTGAATCATACTTACTATGGCAGCCTGAATGTCGGATGAATGTGAGTCCATCAGTCTGCTAATTTCAACGACTGTACGTGAGCCCATCTTGGACAGGATGAACATGATTACTCCACGTCTGAGCTCTATCAGTATATTCTCAGAAACGAGGTGTAACGCTCTCTTCTCATCGATACGCCCCTCGCGAATCCCTCGCTTGACTTGAGCCGAAGTCCTAAGAAATGGTCCATATCTTGTCTTTGTTCCCAGCTTCTGAAGAGCATCTAAAGCGGATGTGGGATCACCTTGGATTCCAGAAACAGCCTCTGACATCGAGGAGAGCAATGACTTCAGTTCAGAATGCGCTGATTCAGCAGCGGCTTCTGCAGCAACCTCATACCCCGTGACGATGTCTTCAATCTGTACGATTAAATCAGATACGGGGCTCAGAACGGATTCGATATTGACTGCAGCAGTATCCTCTATCTCATCTTTGGTTTCAAGGACCTCTAGTGCACTGCTCATCGAATTCAGAAGACCACGAGTGCCTCCTGTGTCACGGATAGAAACAGCCTGCTGCAGATAAGATGTTGCTTGCTTTAGCAGCCCTTTATTGGTGATTCGGGAAATGATAGCAGACTTCTCTGTGGCATCTAGGAAATGCTCGAAGTAGGCATCAGGGAATGCAAGGATTTCGGTAGCAAGTGGTTCTAGCTCGCTCTTAAGATTGGCTATTTCTTCACTGACTTTACTCAGCGGGATGACAGACTCTTCTTTCAGACCACCGAGTGCCAAGACCATGTCCATCATACGTCTGCGTTTTGGTGCCATATCGTCAAGGCTCTTGGATTCGCTCACTCAACCGCCTCCATCCATTTACCAGCTGTTCCTTTATGCACTGGTGTGGGGCCAAGCTCCTGAGCTCGCTTCACCATCTCACGAATTGCATTTGTGAACCTGTCAGGCTCAGCACTGAACATTCGATACATGTCAACTCGTTCGCCTTTCCAGCCGATAGCATTCAGTATATCACGGGCGACGTCAATTTGGACTTGGGCAATCTCGTTACCAGTCCCACCAATGTGACATCGATCCTTCTCGCAGGCTGCAATCATCACTGTACTGGCTCCATGCTCAAAAGCCTTCAAGATATCAATAATGGAAACTCTTCCTGCGCATGGAACAGGAATTAATCGTGAGCTAGCAGGATACTCCATCCTTTGTGTACCTACAATGTCTATCGTAGATACAGAACACTCTTCACAATAGAAGCAGACCGTTATTGGATATTCATGATCAGCCCCTTCAAGAACAGCCTCTATTTCCGACCAGAGCTGTGAGTTTGATAGGAAGTTGAGTTGTGTCGCACCTGAGGGGCAAAGGCTTTGGCATACGCCGCAGGAATGACAGTTCAGAGTGTCAATTGCTGCTTTGAAGAGGATTTTCTGTGCTTCATCCTCCTCCTCGGCATCTGTCTGTTCAATCATCAGAGGAACGCCGCGGGGGCATTGCTGTGCGCAGAGACTACAACCCACGCAGTCATCGACATTGAGAACGGCACCCCGCGCCACCTTCTCGATTTTACCTCCATGAAGCTCATTGTGTAAAACAAGAGCCGCAGCTTGAGCATCTGTGACAGCCTCAAAGACAAATTGTGGGCGTGTGATTGCGCCTACTGCAACTACGCCACGTCTCCGTGTTTCAGTTCTTCTCAGCTTGCCATAAAGATCCTTGACATGACCGTCTTCTTCAAGTGCATAACCAAGTGTTTCAGACAGCTCAGCCACGCCGTCTGAAGGTAGAATGGCAGAGGAAAGGACTACGAGATCGGGGGTGGTTTCCAGATACTGGTTCAAAAGTGAATCATAGATACGAACGTGAGTGGTATTATCATTCTCCCAGACCATACTGATTCGGCCTCGGATGTAATCGACTCCACGCTCTCTGGACTCTTTGTATATCATCTCGTTTTCAAATGGAACTCGGATGTCCATGTACACAACCTGCACGTTCGCATCAGGGTTCCTCTCAAGAATCTCCAATGAGTTATCAATTGCAAAAGTACAGCAGAGCTTGCTGCAATCCCGTTTGTAGTCCTCAGATCTACTGCCAACACATTGGACCATTACGACCTCATTTACAGGCTTCCCGTCCGAAGGACGTACCATGCGATCTTCTGTCAACATCCGAGAGAGCTCGAGTTGTGTCACAACATCGGGGTTCTTCCCATAATGATATTCATCTATCATTGTGGGTTTGAACTCCTTGAATCCTGTTGCTAGTACAATTGCGGAGGTCTGTAAGGTCTTCTCATCTTCATCATCAGGGGAGATATAATGAGCCAAAAAGTCGCCCATTTCGCCTTCAATAAATTTCACAGTTGTATTTGTCATGACGTCTATGTTTTTGTCATTTTCAAGTGCTTTGAGTCGACTACTGAAGATTTCCTTCCCAGACTTGCCAGTAGGAGCAATGACTGGTAGCTGGACGACATGACCACCAATGCTTGATTCACGCTCCATCAGAGTCACACGATAGCCCAAGTTTGAGAGGCTGAGCGCGGTTTCAACTCCGGCAATCCCACCACCAATCACGGTCACATGGTTTGGAATCTCTTTCGTTTCAGACACAATTGATTTTGAATCTTCTACACGTGCCAATGCACCTCTAATCATGTCTAGAGATTTCTTAGATGCCTCAGAGGGGTCCTTGTGGACCCAAGCGGAATGCTCTCGGATGTTCACATATGCAATTCTCGAAGAGTCCTTGCCAAGAGATTGGAGGTATTGATCAATACGAGGTTGTATCTTCTGACTTGTGCATGCAGCTATCACAAGTCTGGCCTCACTCTCACCAATCAGTTCTGCTATGGTTTCAAGTCCTGAATCTTGGCAGCCAAAATCGTGTACAGTTACCGAACCAGCCAAGTCCAACTTGCTAATCTCTGTTTCCAAGTAGTCATAGTCTAGCTTTAGCTGTTTTCCGCATGTGCAGAGAAGGACGGGGGATTTATTGGTCACTGTTCATCACTTCCTCCCCTGGAGAATCTTACTCACCACAGCTCTTGCCTGATTGACGCTCTCAGGAACTTCTGCTGGACCCAGAGCGCCACCGCAAGCATAAACATGGTCTCCTGCGACTACTTCATTCTCAGAGAGTGGGTCAGCAGAGCCTACATAACCACTTGCTGAGTTTAACCCCAGTGAGCTGATAAGCTCGTTACTGGCTTCTGGTGGTTCCAATGCAGATGAGAGCACCAGGAGATCCACTACGAACTTGAGATACTTGTTCAGTAATGAATCATAGACGTATACATCCAATGTGCCATCCTTGTGGGCTTCCACTCGGCTGACTCTACCTCGAACGAACTCCACTCCAGCATCACGCGTTTCGCGGTAATATCTCTCATGCCTATCATAAGTCCGAATGTCCATGTATACAACACTCACTCTCGAGTTGTTGCGCTCCTTTGATATGATACTGGCATGTTTCAGAGCAAAGACACAGCAAATCTTGGAACAGAATGGATAGTAATTCTCGTCTCTACTACCCACACACTGAATCATCATCACACTCTTGACTTGAGCTCCATCGGAGGGGCGCAACAACGCACCAGAGGATTCACCATTTGGATCGAGCATCTGTGCAAGCTCAAGCTGTGTGATAACGTTGGGCAGTTTCCCATAACCATATTCATCAATGGTTGAGGGCTTCATCTCATGGTAGCCAGTCGCAATAACGATGTCTGAAACTGTGATTGTTTCTTCAGTCTGAGTGGCACTTAGATTGATTGCTCCTGTCGGACAGTCCTCCTCAGCCTTCTTCGCACCATCGTCCGCCCTCTCAGGATTATAGCTTACGGCCTGTGGCTGACATTGCGGTGATACCAAATGAAACGCCTCCGAAGCATCAGTACAAAGACCACATAGAGTACACTTCCTTGGGTCTACATACTGAGGGCCGACCTCAAGATTAACTAAGAACGTGCCAGGCGTTCCTGAGATTCCTTTCACCCGTGTACTGATTTTCAGGTCGATATTGGGTTGGTCAATCATTGCACTTCGGTAGAAGCATTTTCGAATACCGGGGCGCCATCTATTACCTTCAAAGCAGTAGAAACAATCGTCTGTGGGAAATGCTTTGTATAATTCAAGCGCGTTTCCACCGATAGTTGTCTTTCTGTCAATCAAGATGGTCTTGACATCGTTGTCTGCCAACTCAACTGCCGCAGTCATGCCTGCCACACCGGCACCTATGACTAGAACAGGGCCAGTCACTACTAGAATCACCTCAACCGGATAGATGATCAAGGATGGGGTCAGCAGGAACACGGTTCATACTGAGACCTATATCTTCCTCATCCATGCCCATTGCCAATGCCAAAATCTGTGGATATAGAAGAACTGGAAGGTCATAGACCTCGCCATATGAGTCTTTCAGGCCCAGCTGCTGGAGATCAAGTTGGTTCCCGCAGGCTGGACACACCACAGTGATAAACACTGCACCGGATTCTTTCATTGACTTGAGTTTGTCTCGAGCGAGTCTGATGGCCAGCTGCTCATTCACCGGGAGAACTGTGGCACCACAACATTGCTTCCATAAGGGATAATCGATTACAGTTGCGCCCGTGGCATAGACCATCTCTTGCAAAACCTCGGGTTTGAATTCTGTCACATCTACCGGACGGAGTAGATGGCAACCATAGTGAATTGCAATTCCCACGCCGTCTAGAGGCTTTGTCACCTTCGATTTGATCTCCTTGATTCCAATGTCTGTGTACATGGCCTCGATAATGTGTCGAACATTGATAGTGCCTTTGAATTCCAATCCCATCTTCTCGAGTTCGACGTTGATCTTCTTCAAGTCGTCCTTGTGATGCTTGAGATGATAGAGCACGTCCTTCAGAGATCCAAAACAACCGTTGCATGGAGTCACAATGTCATGGCCGCTCTTCTCAGCGATAGCGATTGTACGTGCATTCACCAATAGCCAGCCAAAGCTATCAATTGATCGCAGATTGGGGCTGCCACAGCATGCGACGTCTTCAAGGTAATTGAGTTCCATGCCCAGAGCTTCAGCTACCTTGAACATTGCTGCCTCATAATTAGGATAATTGGCTGGAACGCTGCAGCCCATATACAAGCTATAGACTGGCATCTTACTCATCGCCCTCCACAAGTTTGTGTGTCCGAGTGCCTTTCAGAATTGATTGTATGCCCTCTATGGAGAGGCCGGGCACTTCTGGTTCTAGGCCTAGATCCTCACGTTCCCAGTCATTGATGATCTCATAGAGCTGTCCCTTCTCAACCAATGACTTTGCTAAGGCAATAATGTTCTCAGGAACATAACCCTCTTCAGCCGCCAAGTTTTTGCAGTCGAAGAATATGTCAGTGACACGCACGTTCTGGGGACAACGCTCTTGGCACTGAAAGCATGTCAGACATTCCCATATCTCCTTACTGGAAAGAACTTCATCACGCATACCAAGGAGGATCATGCGTATCAGCTGATGCGGTTTGTAGTTCCATTGGTTGGCAATGGGACATGCAGCTGTACAAGTTGAACATGCAAAACAAGCCGATAGCTCCTCACCATTGGGCATGCTGCTAATATCTCTACGAAAATTAGCGTCCAGCTTTGTCATGTCAATAGGGTCAATCAGGGTAACTGGAGGACCAGTCTTCTCTTCCGTTTCTGTCATGAAGGGTGCACCTCTAGGATATGACCGACATAGTGACTGAATGCGACAGCGGAATTAGGGACCTATATTAAAGGTTTGCAGAAGGAACACGTTTTCGGGTGAATCAAGGACATTAGGCAGATTAAGTCTCAGGCAGGGCTCTCTTATAGACTAGAAGAAGAATCCCAAATGTAACTAGAAAGACTACTGCTTCATACATCATGATTTCCAAGAGACCTTGATTGATTAGAGGGTAGGACAATCCCCCGACAATAGCCAAGAAGCAGCAGATGATAGCCACGAGGTAGAGTATCCATTTCAATTTCAGACTCATGTCTACGTGGTTGTTTATGTCTCTCTTAGGATTTTCTGTCATGAAACTCAGATATGTTGACAAGGATCTGCTCTATTTGTGCTTGGAGTGACTCCCAGTGGCTGATTGTTTCCATACCTAGCTCGGTAACAAGTCTCAACACGAAGGCCTTTAGGTCATCAGGACTTCCTCGTAGTTTTTCAAGCGTTGGGGCATTGTCATCAAGAAGACGGAGCACCCCGCTTATGGCAATTTGAAACTTATCATATGCTTTTTCGATGGAATCTCTTGATGATTCGATTTGCAGTAACACTCCTCGCAATTGGTTTGATAGTGAACCATCCTCCACTAATCACGGCCTCCCCCATTAGTTGTGACTCTCACCACAGTGCCATCCTTAAGCCAGACTCTTGCATTGGCTGCGGGGATTGTTATCAAGTCCTCCTTCTTGAATGGGCCATATGTAACCTCATCAATCCCGATTATAGGATTGTCTATGGCCCGTAGAAATCTCACGATAACGTAGTCCATCACATCTTCCTGAGAGGCTGTCGCCTCAGTAGGGTGCTTCAAGGTCGAGGAGGACAGTCCTGCGAGAGCCTCTCTTACAAAGTCTGAGTGGCCCTCAAATCCTCGGAGAAGTCTGTTGTAGAGTTCCTCCTCAGATAATATCATTGAACCAAGAGGGCGTCTTTGTGCCAATGCAGCTCTGATTATCTTATCCCTACGCATCATTAGGAGGTCCTTGAGCATGAACTCTAGGTTAAGGGCCTCTTGAGTATACATATCCGCCTGAAGCTGGTTCTCAGCAAGGGTTTCAGTCAAGGCGTATCGAATTTTCGAGAGATAGTCTGCCATCTTACTGAAACGTAGATCTTCAAGATTTTGAAGCTCCTTATTCTCTATTTCAGCGGCCCACGCATCACTTATGTCCTTGTACATTTTATCACTCAATCGTCGCCACTCCCTTGCATAACATGAATACTGCGACTTCCATTGGTAACTCCGCACTTTCCTTATGAAATGGACCATAGGTTTCATGGCCAATCCGGATTTTCGGAACTGGGAGTACACCATCAAATCGTACTTTCAGCATACCCTTTGTAACTGCAAGTGCGTCGCTGAATGGATCAAATTGATCAATCTCATCACGAGTCAGAATCTTCACCGAAAAACCGGTCTTTCCATTGAGACTGCCAATCAGGCGAATTACCCTTCCTATGTCATGGGTCACCGGAACATCGATTTCGCCACCAAATGACTCAACGGACTTGACTGCAATCTCCTGCCAGAACTTGTCCCCTATTCCCTTGACCTTAGGACTCAGTATAGGAGGGTCTCTCATGAGACCTTTGATTGCAGCTTCCTTGTTTGCTCTGAGCAGACGAACCCATCGCTCCTCTCCATCATAAGTATCAATGTTTCGAATGAAATCGATTATGGCCTCTGCTACACGATTGCCCCAACCGGGTACGTCAAGTTGAGGATTGTTCTTTGTAGGTAAGGGCACATTCTTGGAAACTATGATTACTCTATGGCTATCGGTTGGAGAAGTTTCCTTTGCGGGTGCAATTCTGAAACCCATTCCAATAATATAATGCGCAATTTCTGTTCGACCATCCGAATCAAGGTGGAAAACTCGAGGGTCACGAACTCTGAGATGGTATCCTCTGTGGCCACTGAAGTTTAACTGAATATATTCAGGATCAATTCCAAAGTCTTTGATTAAAAAATCATCACGAACCTTTATTGTTTCACTCTTGGCGTCCTCTAGACACTTATCACATAACCAATTACGAGTAATGAAGCTCAGCCCTCCACACTTTGGACAGCCATTGGTGGGAGGAGGGCCCGTGCCTGTTTCCAGACAGCTTGAGCCATTGCATCTCCACGAGTCATGTTCCTTAGTGCATGGGGAATCAAGATGGTCCGCATCTATATCAAAGACGAGCTCAGCACCCTGCCATCCCTTGTCTCGAGCGACTGGTATATTATAGAAAGCTGCGGAGTGATAGACACTATGGGGAGCCACTTCGACTAACTCTTTGAGCAGCGCTTTCTGTGTACGAAATCCTATGTGACGTGTCCAATTGGTCACCATAATGTCAGTGGAACCACAGTATGGACATGAAGAATATCTATTGAACGCGATACCTGAACGGTCACATCCATAGTTGATTACATTTCCCGAATCATCCTTCTTCGTGCCCTTCGGGCAGCTCCAAGTGTATTCCCAATCCTCAAATGCGAATTCTCGTGTGTGAATCTTGTTTGGTTCATCTACATTGGCATGATTTGATTGGTAGTAGTTCTGAAACGTCAGACGTAGGAATTTGCTTCTTGTTTCCCAAGTGCGATTTGACATTCCTACAACCCCGTCAGCAGCGACCTGGAACCTAAGGCCATCTTCCTTGATGTTTCATCATGATTGAGGGCATGATTGTCAATCAAGTCTATCTCCGATCACGCTCCACACGAGGTGCCAGAATGAAACTGATACTACCTATCTCTGCGATTGGGAACTCCAGTAGCATAGGTTTGTTTTCGCTGAACTGGAGCGTGAGACTATCTGTTGACATTGCTTTCGCGATTTCAGAGAGGTAGTTTAGTGCATACATCGCTGTAGGCTTGGCACTCACCTCGAGATGGAAAACTACCGATTCATCACCAGATGCCTTCATCGAAACCTCCGCCTCTCCAGTATCACCTTCGCCTGTGAAGGTCAATGTCTTGCCACTAGCCGATATTCGTAGATGACTCGACACTACTCCAATGTCTTTCACTGCCTGCTTGAACGCGTCTGCAAACATCTCGGCCTTTGCATCAAACTCCAAGGATGGCTTCTTTGTACGTTCATCTGGAGCGGTCAGGAGCTGGAGTTTGAACTGCCTCTGTGCCTGGCCAATCATCTTTATCTCAAATCGATTCTCGTCCTCGTCCAACCTGAACTCGAGGCGATCATCACCAGCCATTCGCTTGCTGACCTTATTAAGCTCGTCAACTCCGAGGCATATATCGTAATTGCCATCGCAGTTATACTCTTGGAAAACCTTAGCAGGCAGAACTAGATCAACCATTGCAGCCTTGGACGAGTCAAGCTGTCGCAAGACTATGCCACTATCGGATACGATGAAGTGCACCTCTGTCAGGAGTGTTGCCAGAGCATCTACAATTTGCTTCCAAGTACTAGTACTATCAAGAGTTGCATGAAACATCACGACGCGCCTCCAGTTTCTCTGGGACATATTGTCATTCGTGTTACCCATTAAAATCTACTCGTCTACCTGTGAAGTTCACATGGTAGCGGTTAAAGAAACACAGAACCTCTCAGTTCACCGAGATAGGGCCCGTATGACTTCGTCTTCCATCTCGATTGCCTGTTTGTACAGCTTTGTGTCAAGGTTATTGATGTTGTATGCCAAAGAAGCTGCTAGTCTGAGTTCCTTTCCTTCAGGACCAGTTCTTTCTGTGACTTCGCCTATCAATAGGTACTTCTCAGCAACAGTAAGAGTCCCTTCTACATTGACAATGATTTTCGCAGCATCTTCTACATTGTCGTAGATATCCTGTACCAAGGAAACACCTGGACTAGACTCAATCACAATAGCCATTATACGAACAGGACCTTCAGTATCAGCTGATAACGAACGAATTTTAGCCATTCTAGCAGGTTTTTGGCGGGGAAATTTCTTTTCCTCAGTCAAGGTTATCACGACAAACCTAGTTCAGGTAGAACCAGATATTAAGTCCTCCATTCAGCCACCATAGTTTCGCCAAGTGTGTTTGCATTCAGTGCATCTATAAAACTCGGTGGCTCCTTCGTCACCACGTCTTGTTTGGACGGTCCAATAGTAGGCGTCAGTGTGGCCACATTTTGGACATATCGCCTTGGTTACAGGCATTGGAATTGAGTCATCCTCAACCACCACGATCTTGTCGCGCGGTGTCTTCTCAAGGCGATGAGAAACTGTAAGCTTGCCTTTGATAGGTTTGGAATGCCCGCAGCTTCGACATTTCAAATGTCTTGACCCGTTCTCTTCTGTTGAAGGGACCATCATTGCGCCACATTTGTCACAGAATTCCATATTTCGGCACTCCGATTTCTCGATGGGACTTTACACTTTCAAATTAAGCCTTGCTGAAGGACAATATATGGGAATGAATCATTCTGATTGATCAGGAAGAAAGCTCATTCCACCAAGTAGTAGTTTCCGAAAAGCACGAGAAGCTATCTCTCCTTCCTCCTTCCTGCTTGAATCTGAATCAATGTCAAGCTCCTGAACGAGATTTGAAACAATAGACTCTATAGTCACATTGCCATTAAGCCAGAAGTAAGCCATTATTGCCTCATACGCATCGGCAGCCACGCCTGAGTCCGCCCTTCGCCCAATAGAAGCATAGACCGGTGTGTCACGAATAGCACGGGCAAGGACTGAATCTCGTACTTTCTCTCCTGTAGGTTTCGTTAGAACTTCAGACTTGGCCAGAGAATAGCAGAAATTTACAAGACTATCGCCTAGCTTTGCAAGACCTTTGTTTCTCACAATATCTTTTGTGCTTGAGTGCTCTTTGAAGAAACCCCACATCATTGCTTCACCAACGGAAGGGCTTCGTGTTTCCAATCCTAGTCAACGCTATGATCGGATACGGCCTGGTTGATGTTCTTCCTGAACTCTTCGGTGCGCGCGAGCATCTTCTCGAGAGCCTCTCTAAGGACCACATTCGCTTGTCGTCTTGAGGATTTTTTCGTCCTCAAGGTGACCACAGGACTTGCAAGAAGTGGGTGGTCTATATTGTATCCAGCAAATTCTACCGCTGGTTCTTCGAGAAGGGTCTTGCGCAATAGATTACAGAACCCATGGTCTTCTTCTTGGAACTCAATCTTCAACTCATATCGATCTTGTTCGATAATTCTTGGCTTCATCTAATGTCGCCTCCGGTCTCTCTCCCGACTGCCTCGACCTCTGCTGTCTCTTCTATCATCGAAACGCCTAGAGAATCGACCTCCTTCCCTGTCCCGAGAGTCGCGTCTGCGGTCATGTCCTCGATCGTCATAAGATCTCCTGCGGGGTGCAAGGTCTTGTCTCGCTTCAATACCAAACATTGTCCCATAGTCTTTTGCTACTTCACGTGTTTCGCGATTTTCACATCGTAGACAGATGAGATTGTTATATGTCGTCAGGGTGAGGTCGAAGCCACATTTAACACACTTGGCACCCAAAACACCCAATTCAGGCCCCACGAGACTTAGTTGGACGGGAATCTCATGCGTATTGAGGACTGTCGCTCTAACGATGTCCCCCTGACGCAGCACATCACTCATGGACTTTACAAAGCGTCGGGTTACATTGCTTATGTGAATCTCACCAATATAGGTGCTTAGAACATCTTCTTCGTTTCGCTTGACTATAATGACCTCAGCACGTTGTTCCCATGCATTGTTGACCTCCCCAATCACTATGTCACCTCTCACCGGGAGTGCAAGCCTCATGCTTCCATCCCCATTTAGAACTCTGATACTGCGGTCCTTGAGGTCGATTGCAACCCCACCAGAGGTTGCCGCATAGACAATTCCATCCTGTTCATATGTACCGAAACCAGGCATCAGCTCTTCAATCACACATAGCTGGTCTCCAGGGACTACAATGTCCCCACTCTTTACGTCAGCCATTGTATTTCATTCCTCTTGTCTGCATATGCGATAAAGATCCACTCCAACCAAATGCTTCTGTTTCCTGTGAAATTCGTAGATTCGAGGTATTGGAAACTCGAAAGTTTCGACCTGTGTTATTCTTCCTCCAAGGTCTTCAATCGTTGATTCCAAGAAGGCCCTATTCTTTTCACCTGCCAAGTGCATGCTGTACGTGACTTTCGCGATTGATATTGCCTTCGTCAGGAACCTCAGGTCTGCGCCTCTCTTCTTGACTCCGAAAGGGGGATTGGTCACTACAGTATCAATAGGTCCTAGCACCTCAAATGAGGCCACATCCCCAAGAACCCAATCTGTTGTGTCATCAGTCCCGAGTGAGGCTGAGTTTCTTCGAGAGACCTTTAAGGCTTTGGATTGCACATCAAGGCCGATAACGCATGATGCTCCTAGGAGTGCGGCTCCAATGGCAAATATGCCATCACCGCATCCAAGATCGCATATTGTCTTGTGTCTGATATCATCATGTTCTATGTGCGCTGCAAAAAGAACTGCTGCTGCTATGTTGGCCGGTGTAGGATATTGCTCTAAAGAAACCTCATACTCCCCCATTCTTTCGATTGACTGTAGCATGATTTCAAGGTCTCTAAGACGCAATATTCAATCACCCGGAAACGTGAGCTTCCCAGAAGACGGCCCCTCATGAATCCTACGGATTTCAAAGGACTCCGGCCGGTAATACGTACCTTTAACTGGACGAGAACTCCATACGCTCCACAGGCTCCAGTGGAAATCCAGTGGAACTTGCCTCATCTTCTAATGGAGTGAGAGAATGTGGAGAAACCTCTAGACAAGCTTTTTGACAAGTTCCTCCAAGGCCAAGCCATTTTCAGAGACAGAAATGCATTGAGACCGACATATGTGCCTGATGACCTACCCTATCGAGATGAGCAAATGAACCGGATAGGTGCGATTCTAGGACCAACACTTCGTGGAGCTCCGCCATCAAACATCCTCTGCTATGGCAAGACTGGTACAGGGAAGACTGTTGTTGCGCGTTATGTTTTGGACCTGCTTGTAAAGAAAGCAAAGGAGAGCAGAGTCAGCCCTCCACTGACTGCACATATCAACTGCCGAATTGTTGGGACTAACTACCGAGTGCTTCGCCAGCTGTGTGAAGACATTGATGCACGGATGCCGGATGGTTCTGAGGTGCCATTTACAGGTTTGCCGACTGATGAGATTAGATCCATTTTCAAGAAGAAGCTTGACTCAGATTCCAACATAATGGTGGTCGTGCTTGACGAGGTAGATTCACTTGTGAAAAGAGACGTGGGTCAAGGTAATGATATTCTCTACGGATTAACTAGAATGAATGGAGAACTAGAACAAAGTCGAATCTCAATCATCGGAATAAGTAATGACCTGAAGTTCAAAGAGATGTTGGACCCCAGGGTCCTCTCGACGTTGGGAGAAGAAGAGGTCATATTCGCACCATATAATGCAGTCGAGCTAAAGGGCATTCTTCAACAGAGAGTGGCAATCGCGTTCAACAGGGATGCTATTGGCGAAGAGGGAGTGATCAACCTTGTGGGAGCTCTTGCTGCTCAGGAACACGGTGATGCAAGGAGGGCACTTGACCTCTTGAGAACGGCAGGCGAGCTTGCTGAACGTAGTGGTGATGAAAAAGTAATCCAAGGACATGTTCGTGAGGCTCAGAAGATAATCGAGCGGGACACCATAACAGAAACTGTCAAGACTCTTCCTATGCAGTCTAAAGCAGTGCTCTTCTCTGTCTATGCATTGGCCAATAAGGGACAAAAGGACATCTTCACAGGTGAATGCTACAATGTCTATTCAGAGATTGCACAGTCATTGTCCTTAGACACACTCACACAGAGACGTGTTTCAGACTTGATCTCAGAACTTGATATGTTAGGACTGATCAACACAACTGTCATCTCAAAAGGACGCTATGGTCGTACAAAGAAGATACGACTTGCTGTAAGCAGGAAACAGATTGGGATAATCCTCGATGAGGATGTTCGACTTGGCAAGATAGCTGAAGAAGTCCTATGAGCTCGTGTGCGTTCAGTATCCAATCATGTCGTAAAAGAGCTTGATTTCCGGGGCACCTGTACTCAAGTTGAGGAGAGTCACGATTCCAGGAGTAGGCACAATTCCTTGTTTGCGCATGAAATCGGTCTGAGCTTGGAAAGTGCCGGAGTTGATTATCTGGACTCTGCGATGAGTACTCACTGCATTGTGGTGTGCATGCCCAAAGTGAATTACATCTGGAGGTGTATCTATGACCATCCAATCTCGATGAAGGGGAGCTAGCTCTGTTTTCCCACCAAACAGAGGAGCTAGATGGCGCTTCTCAAGGAGTGACTTCATTGGAATTGCTGGTTTCTTATATGATGCACCTGGAATATTCGTCACCAAGTCGTCTAGCGAGTCACCATGAGTTAGGATGAAATTTACTCCTTCTACAACTACTTGACATGGGTCCCCAAGCATAACTATTTGATCACCTAAGTCATACAGGGGTCCTGCAAATTCTTTGGGAATTGGGGGTCTTGGAAGTGCCTGTCTGCATGCATCATGATTCCCAGGTATGCACAAAATCTTGATTCTTTCAGGAAGGTCACGAAGTTTACTGGCCAGTAGGGCGTATTGGTCGTATATGCTTGGTATAGCCAAGTCATTTCGCTGCTCTGGATATACTCCAATCCCATCTACTAGGTCACCTGCAATGAACAGATACTCGGTTCTATTAACCATGAGTTTTTCAGAATCGTCTACATCTGTTCCACCTAGCCATTTAATGAAGTGGTCAAATTCGTCCTCTAAAAACTCGTTACTTCCACAATGTAAATCCGAGATGAATGCTGCATAGACATTGCGCATTGCCCTTCCACTCTCTCTGACCATAGGAATGTCAGGGAAGATCACATCATCTGCAATCATTCTTCCATCTTGGTCAACATATCCCGAAACGCATAGAATTTCGTCCAAAAGGACAGAGTTCGCCTTCTCAGCCAGCTGCTGGCCATTTGGACCTTTCATGCTTGTAGGAACTACACAGATTATCGACCCCTCTGAGTCCTCGATATCGAGGATTATGTTGTCAGATTGAGAGGTTTTCTTGTTCCTCACAATTCCAATCACTATCAGGCTTGGTGGTCTTTTGCTTCTATGCCCCTCACTTTGCAGGAGCCTGTAACGTCTTGAGTCAGTTCCTCGCATTCGTGCTTCTGCAGGAGAAATAGCGCCTTGAGTGTCTATTCGACCTGCATATATTTCCTTGATTCGAGAGTATCGATCAACGAACAGAGCCCTGAAATCATCTACAGTTCCCTCCGAACCCACTGAGTCTATATCAGGACTCTTAAGGACCTTAATTGACCAGGTCGCTTCATCGATTGGCTCCGAATCGGACAGCGTAGTTGGTTCGATATGCATTTGACTACCAATTGACTCAAGTGAAGTTTCTGATTCTTTGACTCCGTTATTCAATAGAATTTCTATGAAATCACGTGATAAGACCGATGGTCGTGATGTTTGTCTTCTGCCTGCAGCGATTATGGAGTCTACTACATGAATGGGCGATTCCAGGCTCAGGACATATTCTAATGCGTCAGGAGATATCTGGAAACCCTCTTTGATTAGCTTCTCTAACAGATTTCGTCTATCAACTTGCGTCAAGGGACACCGCATCGTTGGTACTTACATTTCCATTTTAAACGTCTGCCCTAGAGTGTCTTTTCATTGAATTAGTATTAGTTACATACTAGCGTATGCCCTTGAGAATGAAACAAGCGGGAAGTGTAATAAGCCTGCATTTCAAATGTGGTTTGGCGCCAACTGAGCCAGGTGGAGCAAATGGTCAATTACAGGAAACTCCAGCAAACCGGCGGAGAGAAAGGTAGTTCATTCTCGATAATCCTCCCGAAGGATTGGGTAAGGAAGAGATGGGACCTCACTAAAGGTGACAGTGTCGTTGTCGCTGAGAGAGAAGATGGGTGTCTCATAATAGACCCACGTCCTCAGAAGCCTGGAGATAGAAGAACGACTGTTATCCAAATCGAATCCAATCTGCGATGGGAAATAACCAGCAAGTATCTGTTGGGATTTGACGAGATACATGTAGTAAGTAGCAAACCAATAACCAATGTTCAGAGATTAGAATTGAAGAAGATGATTAGCAGGTTTGTGGCCCTGGAAATCACTGATGAAATAGAGGAGGATGACAGGCACGAAATTGTTGTAAGATGCCTAGTTGATCCATCAACTTTGCCCGTACGAAAAGCGATGAGAAGAATGAACCTGATTGCATCTAGAATGTTGGATGATGCGCTGAAGGTGTATTTCGATGGCCTGCGCGAATCTGCTGAAGACGTTATTCAGAGGGATGAGGAGGTAGACCGTTTGTTCTTCCTCATTGTACGAGAACTCAGGTCCGCTATTCAATATCCTCGAATATCAGAGATGATGAGTATAGCTCCAGTTGAAGCTCTTGATTTGAGGCTAGCTGCTCAGTATATAGAACGCATAGCAGATCTCTCGGTCGATATAGCTAGGACTACTGAAAATGCAGTTGAGAGAAGCTTCGTAAAGAAGATGGAACCAATTGCTAATAGTGTCAGAGATATGCTAGCTAAGTCCGTAGAGAATCTCTTCAAATTCGACTCGAGGAAGGTAACCTCTGTTATCAAAGGTGAAAAGGAACTGATTGAAGATATTGCTAAGATTCGACAATATATACTATCAAAGCCAAATCGGGAACCACATACCGAACTCTTTGTAATGGACTGTCTATTGAGAATTGGAGAAGCTGCAAAGGATATTGCCGATTTGGGCTTACCACAGAACTGAAAGGTGTGCTTAATGGGTCAGAAGCTATTTGGAACTAGTGGAATTCGTGGCGGTATAGATTCGAAAGTGACCGTTGATCTTGCCCTCGGACTTGGAAGGGCATTGGGATCTCTCCTGAAAGGTCAGGGTGCGGTCGGTGTAGGTATCGATGCAAGAACGTCCAGAGAGATGCTGAAGGGTGCATTCGTTTCGGGAGTATTATCGACAGGGGTTGATGTGATTGATTTGGGAATAGCTCCAATGCCTACTGTGGCTTATCACAGCTCGGTCGAGAAAGTATCAGCATCAGTAATAATCACTGCCAGTCACAATCCTCCAAATGATAATGGCTTCAAATTCTTCCTATCAGGACGCGAGTTCATTCGATCCGAGGAGGAGTTTCTTGAGGCTCATGTTTCTGATCAAGAGTTTGTCAAAGCTGATTGGCGGAATATTGGGGAAATTCGTCACTTTGACATCAGGAACCAGTATCTTAATCGGGTGAAGGAATTTGTGCTGAGTAGAGGAGGAACTAGCGAAGGTACAAAGATTCTTGTTGATACAGCAAATGGAGCGGCGACAGACTACACGCCTCGTCTTCTCAGGGAGCTTGGATTCTCAGTTACAACCGTGAATGCGCATCAGGATGGACATTTCCCTGGAAGGCCCGCAGAACCGTCACCAAAGAACCTCCAAGACACAATGAAGATGATTGCTGACTCCGATTTCTCCGTTGCCTTGTGTCATGATGGTGATGGCGACCGCCTCGCTGTGATTGATGAGGATGGAAATTTCATAGACCAGAACAGAGTCATAGCGTTGTTTGCTAGAGATGAGGTGCAACGTAGAGGCGGAGGTACGGTAGTTGTATCAATTGACACTTCAAGTGTTATCGATGAGGTGGTTCGAGCAGAAGGTGGTGAAGTTGTAAGAGCTCCTCTCGGATCGTTGCAGGAGATTCTTGCGGTCAGGACTGATGGCAGTGTTGTCTTTGCTTCTGAACCATGGAAACCAATATTCGCAGAACTTGGCGGATGGATGGATGGTGTGACAGGTGCCGCTAGGTTTGCTCAGATGATGGACGAAATGGGAAATGGCAGCTGTATCAAATTGATGAAGTCTATTCCCGAGTATCCAATTCTCCGTGACAACATACCTTGTCCAGACGAGATAAAACCGCGGTTCATTTCAATGGTCAAAGAAATGCTTGTTCCAGAGATCAGTGATATTGAGCAAATCCTTGAGGAAGATGGGATTAGGATTGAACGCAAGGATGGATCCTATCTCCTTGTCAGAGTGTCAGGGACTGAACCAAAGGCGCGTGTCTACATTGGTGCCAAGAACCAAGCGACTCTGGACAAACTTGCAAAACTCTCGATGGATATCATGAAACGTGCTGTAGAAACGGCAAGCAAGTGAGTTTGGAGAGTTAGAGTTAAATCGGAACTTCAGAGCATAACTCCTGCTGCATTGATGCCGGGGTATCCAAGCGGCTACGGAGGCGGTCTCGAACTATTTCGCCTACGAGAGAACCGCTGTCTTTATGACTCAGGGGTTCGAGTCCCTTCCCCGGCGCCATCTGTATTCTGTCGTTTTATCTTCGATTGAATAAGATGCAGAACTGATTGAGCTGCAATTGCCAGAACTGCGGGGAAAGGATATGACGCCAATACGCCGGTCCATTCCACAGAGTAGGGATACTTGTCAAGGTCTGTGATTGGAAGAACCACGAATGGAAGAACGATTTGAAGTATGAGGACAAATGCTAGAACTGTCCACACAATGACTGGACTATGTTTCTCCAATGAGGAATATAGCATAGTCGCCACCAGAATAAATCCACATACCAACCAGAGTGTGACTAGAAGGAATATTTCAGATGGATCTATTGGATTCATCAAAGGATTATATGGGATTATTCGCTGCCTATCTAGACTATAGATACCCCAAACGAAATACAACTGGTGGTCGCCCTGAAAAAGGAGATTACCCCAGTAAAAGCAAGTAATTGGTCCTAGCAGTGTCGATACTATAACAATCCATGCTCCCAGCGCACTTCCTCTCTGGACGAATCTTTCTAGTACTAGACGGATTTGCAATTATGAACCCCTATTGCGATATCAGTTAGGCGGTGCATTCAGCTGCGAGATGATTATGCACTAACTTGCATATCAATGACAGCATCCAAATGACCAGTGAATTCAAGTCCCATCCCCGGCGCCATTCTGGTCCATCCATAATACTCAATACTCTGTAGTGATACCGCTTTCAACGCTGGAGAGTCTTCCGAAATGTCAATGGAGCAGATTAAGAATTGGCTGAACTCGCTTGAAGTGCCTTTTGAGCTTGAAGAGGATAAAAATACGTTCAAGTTGCTGTGGGATGTTGAGGGCACCAATTTCGAGATTAGAATTACAGTACGTGCTGACAAATGGATTCTCGTGGCTGTGTTGCTTCTTAGGTCGGATGAGATTCCAGCAGAAAGCAAGGAAGATCTCTATGGTTTCTTGCTGCATGAGAATTGGCAGCTTGACGATGTAACCTATTCTATGGATGAGAAGGGCAATTTGTACTCGGAAAATGACATTCCAGAGCAGACAAATCTTGAGAACTTCAAGAGCGAACTTGATGCAGTTGTGTTCGGTCTCGAGCGTTTCTTCACAAATGTTTCTAGTCGATTTGGCATTGAGCCCAAGGGTTCGTGAAAAGTGATTACAAGAGAATATGATGGTGCGGAGGGCGAGATTCGAACTCGCGAACTTCTACAAGACAGGGACCTAAACCCTGCGCCTTTGACCAGGCTTGGCAACCTCCGCGTGTGTTGCATGGAAGCCTGTAGTCTTGATATAACCATTATGGAATTAGAAAAGGTTTTGACGTAGCGAAAATGTTCAGCCCATTTTCTCCCAAGTGTTGCTACATCTTGGACAGCGGAAATGCCTTCTGTAGCCGCCATCCCCCATCATCTCTTTCTTCACCATGGCGACTTCCTTGTAGCCACACCGAGGACATACAATATCTGTCATTCCGAATGTCTCCAAATCGTCCTGCAACATATCCCATATCTAGTTTGCTCGGGTGTGTCTATTAGTTTTCATCCCTTTTGCAAATATGGTCAATCTCGACCCGTTCATGTCACAAGCTTTTTATTCGACTCGTTGAATGTCGGCGCGGTCCAGAGGCCCAGAGCCGCGGACCAAATCGTGATTCTTTGGATTCACTAATACTCACATGAGCGTGAAAGTCAGATGTCCTCTAGAAGCAGACAGGCAGCGGCAAGGACCCGAGACAAGTGGCGTGAGAAGGTCTGGTATCAAATAGTTGCACCAGACTATTTCGACAACAAGGAAATAGGTCTCACACCTTCTGGCAATCCGGAGCTATTGATTGGACGTACGGTAGAACCTACACTGTATGATCTGAATGGGGACTTCGATTCAATTCATGTGAAGATTCGATTCAAGATACTTGAAGTGGTTGGACAGCAGGCGAATACCGTCTTCCATGGCCATGAGTGGAGTTCGGACTACCTCAGAGGTCTTGTAAGGAGAGGTACATCAAGAATAGACTGGATTGGTCCTATTTTGACCAAGGACGATTTCTTGATGAGGATCTCAGTTATAGTTTTCACAAATTCCCGTTCAAGAACAAGTCAAGAACATGCAGTCAGGAAAACTATTGAACGAATCATAAGAAAGCATGCTAAACTCCATGTCTTTGATGAGTTGGTTGAGAAAGTGCTACTAGGGGACCTTGCAGCTGAAGTTCACGAAGAGGTCAAGAAGATAATACCCATCAGACAGTGTGAGATTCGAAAGAGCAAAGTCCTGAAGGGCCCTGAGGAAGTAAAGGCACGAAGGGCCAGACTTCGAAGGGGCACCAAGAAAGAGTAGTTCTAGCTACTCATGCTCTCTAGTTTGTGTAGGGCCTGTAGAAGCAGTACCATTAGGTTTGCGAGCTTTGTCAGTGCTTCCGTATCATTTTCAGTATCAAGGACATTGGTCAGAGAGGAGAGCTTTCGAATTAGAGTTTCTCTGAGCTGAGGGATTAGAACTTTGACAGCCTGAGTTTCAGCTTCTTCATCGGAGTCTGCATATACAATTCTTCTATCACATGTAGCGCAGTATATGTCATTCTCCACCTTCATGAGAGGAGAACCACATTGCGGACATGATTCTGCCAGCATAGTCGCTCCACGGCGGAGAAGCTCAGCCATCTTCTTGACCGAACTGTCATTTGTCTTATCCATGTTGGCCACTACAGGAATCAGGGTATTGGCGAATATAAGACAATCCACTATGGAGGCCCATCAAACGTACAGAGAATAGAGCTTGACGGAAACGTTGATATGCGCAGAATCAGGTCTTTGTCTTGTTGTTCGCACTCCATTTGTGCGTAAAGACAATTCAGAGGTGAGTCCAGATGGACACCGAAACTCAACAGAACGTTGATTTAAGCAAGCAGCTTCTTAAACAGATATCAGAGAATAACTCGGTTCCCCGAAACATCAGACGAGCCGCTAATGAGGCCATTGCAGCCCTTGAAAATGAAGCGGATTCACCAGCCGCCAGAGCACAGAATGCAATAGCGATTCTGGATGAGCCAAATCAAGATCCGAATTGTCCCAACTTTGCTCGAACAAGAATTTGGCGCGTATTGAGCAATCTAGAGCCAATACGTGATGCATGAGCAAGACTAGTGGAGTTCGCGGCCAGTCAAAACTGCTGATGGTACGATGTTGGTGCCTTATGCCCGGGCCAGTGTTCACATATGATTAAGGCGAGAATAAGAGGAATCTACGCTCAGTCGTTAACACAGATTATGCTGCAAAACCACTTTGAGATGGTTCAACCCACTCCTGAGGTAGCAAGAAGATTTGGTTTGCCCTTTCGAAGTGAAATACCTGATGTCGATATCTGGGATCGAAGCGACCTTCAAGGTATTGTAGCAATTGCCTATGAGGCGATTCTAGATAAATTGACGGAAGTGTTGCGGAGACGCCTCGGATGGGTGATAACACGTACGCCCCGAGTTGCAAAGAGCTCTATCTACAAGGGATTTGTCCTTGGTAGAGATGAAAAGACTGGACAGACCCGGATAGATCTAGGAACCATCTCAGGACTGCTTCCAGATAGAGGACTGAGAAGGGGAAACAGCATAATGGTCCAAGTTCGTGCGCATGATTACGGTCGCAAGGCTCCAGTTCTATCATCAAGCATAACAATACCTGGACGATCTGCAGTACTTCTGCCGGAACCTGTCGTCAGACTCAGTACCAAGATCAAAGACCAAGAAATGAGAAACAATCTCATGGTGTTGGGAAGGAATTTGCGTGAGCATACAGGGGATTGGGGAATTCTCTGGAGAACTGCTGCAGAGAAACTCACGGAAGAAGAGCTACGAAATGAGGTGGAGGACCTTCTTGATGTGGCGCAGCGGATATATTCGAAGCAGTCTGAATTGGACACGACGGGTCTGCTTTTTGAGGGAACTAGCAATGCCGACATCGAGTTTCCAGCAGAAGTGAAAGAAGCGCTAGATAAAACCAGAGCCAAAATCAAACCTACTGTAGATAGACATCACTTCTACAAGAGCGCAGGATATGCACCATTAGTGGATTTGGTTGAGCTGGTGATAGAAGACCGTCCAGAAGAACGGAAATATATCACATCAAAGTTGGAGAAGGTAATTGGCTTAGACATGCCAAGAGTCGACGACCCGATTAACATTGAGCATGTGAAACTGGATGGCAGGTCTATCCTTTTGACAAAAGGAAGGGTGGTTGAAACAAATCCACGGGGCCTTGTGATTCGAAGACAGTTTCGCCATACTAGTCGCAAGCTCAAACTGCTACAAGACTACCCAGAGGGGGTGGAAGTCCCTAGGGATGATGGAGACTATGCACTGACTGAGGTGGTTCCTGGCTCTATGACTCTTGTCACTGAATACTATTCAAAGAATGATGTATTGAAGGGGACCTATCTGAACATCAATACTGGGGTTGAACTGTATCCAAGTAATGGAAGCGGACCTGGACGTATTCGATATGTGGACCTTGAAATTGACGTAATCAAGACCCCATTTGAGGAGAATGGGAGAATACGTGTGATTGACCAGCACCTATTGAATCGTGCAGTTCAGCGGGGATTCATTACTGACGAAATGGCAACTCAGGCACGTTCACGGGCGGAAGCCATTCATGACGAGTTTCTAAATCGAGATGGAAACTGAGTTGGTATTATCCAATTGACTTCATTGTGCGAAGGGAAAGATCTATTGCACTCATCAAGTCTTCAACTGTTGCGCCGAAACTCTTGGGTCCTCGACTACAGGTGATTTCAACAACAAGTACGTTCTCATCAACTCGTGTATCAATTTCAAGTCCGTCTGGGAGCGGAAAGTTATCAGGCGATATTGCTTCAAGAACTTCTTTTGCCTCCATAGATGATGCAAGGGTCAACTCGATTACTGCTCTCATTGACTCACCTATCGCTTGCCTCTTAGAGTGCTCTCTATCTTCGATTTCGTTTCCTCGGATGCGTCATTGACTCTTAATGAGTTAGAGGATGTGGCAATTGGATGAATGCCCACACTGATTAGAGAGCGCAATAAGTCCTGAAGAACAAAAGACCCGGATTTCCATATTGCAGAGATGCAACTGTCTTTAGAAATGACTATCAATCTGTCTGTTTCTACATAATTTGCTTCTAGTACCACTCGTCCTACATCGCTCAGTACTTCTTCGCGTGCTTCGGTTTGCGAAATCGTAATAGGCCAATCCGTTCTTTTGGATTCAGACTCTTGAAGAGTCGCGACCATTCGTTCTACACCTGCAATAACGTCTTTCGAGTGTGCCATATATGAATCAAGAAGACCTCGTAGTATACGTGCACGGTCGCCAATCCAGATGGCTGTGGACGCCCCCGATTCAGCAAGAGTCCAAGCAGTTTCAGCTATGGCCTTTATGCCCGATAGTAGGCGTGCTGGACTTACCTCACTTTCTGAGGAGAGGATGAAGTCTTGTCCTAAGACTTGAGGGATTACGCTGGGATCGAGCTTGGGGAGAAGCTGCGCGTTCATCCGTTTTGCTTCTTGAGAAGTGAGAGAACTAAGAGGTGTTCTGAATTTAGAGTACGGGATATCGGCTTCTTCATAGATTTTATCACAGATTTCAGGACGGCCACTTAGATTGGGTAGATAGGGTCTTATGCTATACGCCAAGACCTCATTCAAAGGCATGAAATTGACTCCGAATAGTCTGAATCCCTTTGTTTCTTCAATGAGGCCTTTATTCTGGGCTGATGTTACTATCTCTCTAGCCGCACCCTTCAGCTTTATGGACTGATCACTGAGCAGTGTTCCTGCAGCAGCAAGTTGAAGTTCTTCAGGACCAGTTTCGATGATTTCATCGGCAAGTACGTATGCTGCCGAAGAAATGGTCCGCTCGTTTCCTAGACAAAGTGATTGAATCTGTTCGGACTCGTGGACACCGCCAATGAAAATGGGATAGCTCTTTCCCTTCTTGATTCTTTTCTTGTCCACAACGTCAACCCCTATGACAATGACTGATGAATCAGGGTAAATGCTTCGTACGCTGTTTAATTCTTCAGACTGTATGACTGGCTCAACAAACGTCATGTGAAACAAATCACCAGACTTGAGAATGGATCTTGATAGTATGGCAGAAGAAATCGTAGATTCGGGCATTGATGAGCTTACGATTAGAACATGCCTACCTGTTTTGAAAGAAAGGTCTGAATACTGCGTTCTTATGCTCTTTAAACTGGGAGTCCCACGCGATTTGGCGCTCATCTCAGGACTTTAGAGCAAGGCCTTGATGATAAAGCTACCTCAATAAAACAGCGGCTTGGTCAGGACTATATTTCCAATCTGCCGGGAGAACGTGTTTCTTCCTGTAATATCTCGACAGTCTGTGAATCTTGCTTTCAATAAGCTGGAGGCCGCGTTTTGATACAAAGTCTTGTCTGTTCTCTTCCAAATGCCTTCGTAGTTTGGCGGCTTTGGCAATCATATTACGAAGGTCTTCAGGAACTTGTCTTTGAAGATTATTCTCAATGATGATGTCCATTATCCTCTTTCCTGTTATCACCTTCACTAAAGGTATGCCAAATTGATCCCTAAGCAGCATTCCAATCATTGATGGCGTATTGCCAGCCTTAGCAAGTTCTACCACTTTGTTCTCTACCCATTCTGCATTCTTCTCCTTATCTAACCACTCAGGAGTTCGCAATGTAGAGGGTCGCCTGCTTCCAGATTGGCCTTTGCGGCGTGTGTGCATTCTTGCCATTAAGATTGCCTCTGAGTTTTAGGCCCCAAAAAACCGGGTCAGCCTCACGGCCAATGGGTGTGGATATAAAGATTGCTCAATGACTTGTTATGCTAGTGATATCTGCCGCGTTCTCGAATCTCTTCAACTCTAGAGAATACATTCTCTGTTTCATCAGAATGGATGGTCCTGTAGCCATCAAGAGCAGCACTCCACATGATTTCTTCATGATCCCAATGAGTGGTTTCGAACGCTCGCTTCATTAGATGAAGATCAACTCCTTTCATTTCTACAGTTGCATTCATCTCAGCAAGCCCGAAGTCAACCAGCCAAATATCCCCCTTCTGGTTTACAATTACATTACTGGTGGTTGGATCACCATGAACCACTCCCCCACGATGTAGTAGACCAATCAGTTTCCCAAATTTGCATGTGATCTTTTGTAGCCTATCAGCTGCAAGCTCCGCAACTAGTTGTTTGAGTTGTTTGCCTTGGATATATTCCATTGCAATGTAGTGTCTATGCATATCAACCCAATACACCATTGGAGTAGGGACTCCCAGATTTCTTGCCACGGTCAACATCTTGCATTCTCTACTCGTCCTTGACGTTCTCAAGAATTCGTCTATAGCCTTCAGTAAGTAGGGTTTCTGTGGGCGATGTTTTAGTAGTACTATACGGCCCCACTGCTCAAGTCTATATATCGTAGACTCTGCACCAATGGTCCACGGCTCCATCATGACTTCCTCCACACAATGTCTTGTTCATCTGTGCGCCATTTTGGTAAGACAATGGAGTCTGCAATATTCAGTCGGTCTCCAGCCTCATGCTGCAAAATTCCGGTCCATGCAATCATTGCTCCCTGATCGCCAGCAAGAGATGGCGTGACTCGATGAAAAACTGCATTGTGTCGTTTTGCGACTCCTAATAGGATATCTGTGAGACGATCGTTTCGTGCAACTCCGCCAGTCAAAAGGAGTTCTTTCTTTCTTGTATGAGCAATTGCTCTTTCGGCAATCTCAGCAAGCATGCCAAATGCCGTTTCTTGTACACTGAAACATGCATCGGCCATTGGAACACCTTCGGAAACGAGCCTCTTAGCAGCAGTCAGCAGCCCTGAATAGCTGAGGTCCATTCCCTTGACAGAATAGGGTAATTGATGGTAATTAGAAGCATTCCTAGCTTCTCGTTCAATTCGAGGACCTGCTGGAAAGCGCATTCCCACATCTCGACCAAAGGTGTCAAGCATATTCCCAATGGCAATATCTAGAGTTTCCCCAAATGTGCGGTATCGTTTCCCAGCGTATGCAATGATTTGCGTGTTGCCCCCCGAAACATATACGGTCACTGGGTCCTTGAAACCAGATTCAAGGCAGCCAATCTCTATGTGTGCAACACAGTGATTTACTCCAATCAAGGGTATGTTTAGTCTTAGAGATAGAGCGCGTGCGATTGTTGCAGTCGTCCTCAGACATGGTCCAAGACCAGGACCCCTAGAGAAAGCGACTAAGTCAATATCCGTAACATCAATAGAGGCAACCTCTATAGCTTTCCGAATTACGCTGGGTCCCACGTCTGAATGATGGCGACTTGCCTCGCGTGGATGTATTCCGCCCTCATCCGGGGAGAACATATCCCAAATATTGGACAATACGTCGCCACCACTGGATGCTATTCCAGCCCCAAAGGAATGTGCAGTTCCCTCAATGCCTAGACAGATTATTGACATTGTGATTCGAGTCCATTTGGTTTGCATCTCAATCGGTACTTAACATTGACGCGTGTTTTGAGAAATGGATCGTTCTCTATTGTTTTCAGCAAAGGCTTTATAATGCCCAGACTTGGCCTTGACCTGAGGAGAAGAGCGTGTCACAGAACTTGCCAATCAAAGCATTAGAATCCGTTCTCAACGATGTCATTTCAATAAAACTGAAGGACCAACGAATCTTCCGAGGTCGACTAACAAGGTGTGATATGTACATGAACCTGACTCTTGCTGATGCAGAAGAACTTGAGAATGAGGAGATTCGTGCTAAATATGGTCAGCTCTTGCTGCGAGGAAACAACATTCTCTGGATTCAGATTCCTGAATAAGATTCTCCTGGATTCTTCTAGCGTTCTATCTCACGTCGGTATCTTTCAACCAGCTCAACAAGCTCATCCTCGCCTCTCTGACGAGCCTCTTCACGTACTTTTGCAATGAATGATTGAAGCTGCCTATCAAACTTCTTTCTACTGATAAATGCGAACTCATCAACTCTCTGCAGTTCCACTTCTTCCGCATTAATAACGGGAATTACGGATTGCACTAGCTGCTCTTCTGAGAGATGCGAAAGAGGAGTGTCCACAATCACAGCACGAATACCCCTATTAATCAGCAGCCCAGCTGTTTGAGGGCCGCCTCCGCTTGCATCCTCAAAGAGAATGATGTCCCCAGGCTTTAGGCCTACATTCTGTATATATTCTTCAATACTCTCTCTGGTGAATTGGGGAACCGTCTTTATGGCAAGCATGTCACCTCGAATCTCACGCCGCTTGACACCCCTAAGGTTCTCTAGGCGCTTGTTCAGCTTCTCGACCTCTTTCTTGAGGTTCCTTACCTCACTCCTAACCTGTTTCAGTTCATTCTCTTTCTTCACAATTTCTCTGTCTCTTTTTACCTTCCAATAGTTCTCCTTCGTGACTATATCAAGACTATCTGCCAGTTCGCTCTCCCGAAACTGTAAGAACTCTACAAAACGTCCTAAATCTTCAACTCTTTCACTGAGCGCAATGTTCTCTGCTTCAACTTCTGCTTGCCTAGTGACAAGTGAGGTAAATCGTTCTGGTGTAAGAGTTTCCTCCTCCGTGACATGCTCCGGTACAATATCGACTTCCTTTGACTCTTCATGAAGAAGACTGGACGTGGCTTCCTGCATCGACATGCCTTTGATGACAAGTGCTTTCAATTGATTTCTATCGACTGCTAGTTGTTCGTCGCGCATCTTACGTTCGATCTGTTCTAGCTTTGGCAAAATGCTACGATATGCATAGACTGCTGCTGTGAGGGCGTCGCGTTCGTGCGCATTTCGTATCTTGATACCCTCAGAAAACTCCCTTGCTAATTCCTGTTTGTCTGAAACTGCTATTTCTCGCTTTGGTACATATAGCTCAGCATTCACCGTGCTTGCTATCTTCTTTACGAAATGTGGTACGGGAGTGACATCAGTTGCAACCATCACAGGAATTCCTTGTTCATACACATGCCGAATGATGTCAGCTCTAGTTAGCGACTTCCCACTTACTAGTCGATATATCCTTCCGTCCAAGGTGAGCATGCAGATTGCTGCTGTGGATCCTGGATCAATTCCTAGAATGAAATATCTTGGTCGTAGAGAACTAGAGATAGGTTTTGGCTCAAGAGGAAGGAATTCAACCCTTTTTCTAACTGGTGATATAAGAACCTTGAAGTCGCCACCACGTTTAGATTCGACAAGTGTGCGAATATTGGGCAGAGACGCATATGCTATTATTCGAGCACTTGCATAGCCAAAATCCGAACTTCTTACATCAATGTCATAATCAATCTTTGCAGCCTTCAGTTGGTCTTCAATATACCTTGTCATCTGCTGAATTTGTGAATGGACCTTGCGTCTGAAACGATTTGCACTCTGGCCTCCACGACCTGGTTTTCTACCACGGGCTATCTTAACCTCTGTCTGTTCACCAAAACATTCCAAACTATGTCCAACACCCAGTAGGGCTAACTGAGCTGCCAGATAGGCAGACTCAAGGGGATTTGGTTTTCCACGGATGCTTAATCCATGTCTTTTTGCAAGTCTTTTCAGAGAAACTTGACGGGGTGGGACTCCTGTCACCTGAACGATCCGAGTTTCTGGGGGTATCTTTTCAACAAAACGAAAGAGGGATTTGCTGTCAGGCACGATTTCAAATATGTTATCGGTGCATAGCCATTTAGGACGAATCTCTCGGATGAGCTTCAAAAGCGTTCCACGCGAAATTTCAGAGTGTTCATTGAGTAAAACATCCTCGTGCATGATTACACAGGCGAACTTTGGACTCCTCTTAGACTTTGGACTTTGGCTGGGTAGGATGTCGAATCCCATTATGAATACGCTTTCATCGCCCATGGGCTCTGCACTCGATTGCGCGTTCGTTGTTTTGGCTATAAGGATTGACATCGGTTCAGATACGCACTAGGTGCCATTCCGAAGAACATATACAAACAACAAGTATAATAAAGACTTACTTGAGCAACAAGCTAACTCATGCGAGGTGTTACTACTGTCAGAAACACTGCAAATTGACAACGAAGACGCGATTTTACGTATCGGACGTGCACTTTCATCGGGAACTAGACTAAAAATACTCAGACTCCTTCTGCAGGGGGAAAAGGATGTAACACGAGTGGCAAGACACCTCGGGGGAACGGAGGCAAATGCCAGTGCCCAAATCAAGATACTCTATGAATCGGATTTGCTGGAATGCCGCTACGAACCCGGGCAACATGGTTTGAAGAAGATATCAAAGACAAAAGTCAAGCGAATCATAATTGATTTGGAATAGAAGGTGTCTTTTTAGCCTCATCCGGAACTTCCGGGTGAGGTTTTGTATTTCCTAAGAGAGAGCATAATAGGATAATAGACAGGCTAGGTTGCGAGGTGAACCTTCCACCTTCTAATCCGCTCAAGAATGTTTTCACGCTCTTCTGGACGAATTGCCTTCGTACCCCTTGCGTGGAGAAATTTCAATACAACTTCCATATCGTGGACTACCTTTTCATTGGCTGAGTGTTCTTGAATTAAATACTCCTTTGCAGCTTCAAGGTATTCAGCTATGACACCCGCGGATGCCTCCCCAGTCTGTAATTCTTGCGTAATTGGATCAAGAACACGGGAAACATTCCCATTTGTTAAAGAAGTGCTTGTAGATTCGTCTTTAGAAGGGCTCGCAGCTGCTGATAAAACATCAGCCTCTGGTTCTTTGGTTGCAGGCGAAACTTCGGAGAATATAGGAGCTGGAGATAACGAAGGAGTAGATTCAAAACTCTCACCGGCCAGGTCCAATTGACGTCTGAGTTCATGCAGCTGGTCGAATAACTCTACAAGTCCGGATTGCATAGCGTCAATGAGTTTCTTAATTTGCTCAAGGTTCTTGTCAGACAAACATAGAGCCCCCAAATGTCCTAGCGAGTGCTTTGGAGAGAGCTAATATTCTTTCTTTTTGACTGTTGTGGGAATAGCCTCTCATTCGAAATTGTCACAGACTGTCCTATTTGTCAGTCTTTCTCAGAGCCTCGGATAGCCCTTGGGTGAGTCCTGATGGCTCAAAGCGCCTCTTACGTATCTTAACAAATGTTGGAACAGAAACAGTTTCTCCGACAAAAAGAGCCTCGCCCACCTCGAGCGTGGTTATAGCATCTAATGATGCTCGGTCAATGCCCTCACTACTACGTCCAATATGTTCGAGGTCATAAGGATTCGTTGCCCTGAAGATTGCTTGATTACTACATTGACTTAGCACAGTTGTTGAGAGCTTCACAGGTCTCTGTGAAACTAGGCAGAGCAACGCAAAGAATTTACGTCCTTCTCTAGCAATGGTTTCGATTCGGCTCTTAGGAAGGGCAAGCTCATGACGGCTCTCGGGACAGAATTGATGTGCTTCCTCCAGGACTAATAGAAATGGGGGGATTGAATCTCGACGCCTCAGATACATGAGCTCATTCACCAAATGAGAGACTACAATTTGCTTCTTCTTAAGACTGATGAAATCACTCAAGTCAATGAGAGTCAGCTTGCCAGGTTTGACGGTATTCTTAAGATTTGGAAGACCCTCTTTGCCGAACAAACCCGTTTCGTCCAGATTTACCAGCCATCCAAGAAGGGCCTCCCTTGTGTTCTTGCTGATGGTTTCATCAGTTCGGACATAGTCAATGACGTCTCCAAGCGTATAGCCGTTATTGGAATTCTTACGCATTATGGAAACCACTCGTCTTAAATCACGGACTTGAATAGCACTCATGTCAGCAACAAAGGATCCGATTGCTTCAGCTGCTAGGGATTGGACTGGAATCTGAATGTGAGACCCTCGAATGTGCTCCACATCAATGTCAAGATCTGGCACCCCCAGATTATCACTTGTGAGGTGTTTCAGGTAAGTGTATTCTCCGTGTACATCAATAACAATCACAGCAAGCCTGCCTTGTTTCTTGGAGCGTGTCAATAGCTCTTCAAGGAGAACGGATACAAAGTAAGATTTGCCTGCGCCACTCATGGCTAATATAGCAAGATGCTTTGAGAGAAGCCGGTTGATGGATGGTCTAAACTCCAGATTGTGATGGGCTAGACTGCCCAACAAGAGACCATCCTTGTCATCAAGTTTTAGAAAAGCATTAAGCACTTCGTTATCAGCTTTGCGCACTCGTGCTCCAGGAGATACGGCAAAGTAGGGACGAACTGACCTGTTCTCTGACCACAGACCAAGCACTTGCGCCCTAGCGATTGTATATTGCCAACGGTCCGTGGGAAAGATTGAACGTAGAGGCTCACCTCTCGATTGGTACTCTCTTACGGCTTCAGCATGTTGGTAATACCGATTGACTCTCACCAGATCTTGCACTCTAGCAATGACAATCCGGTCTTCGTTTGCGACTGAAACGAATTCACCACGTCTTACTATTAGCTCATGTGCTTCTCCTTCAACTACAAATGAAAACTCCATGACATTAGGCGAATCTTGTTCGCAAATGACTGTTCCAATCCGTGTGAGCGGCGGTATTTCAGACAATTCATTAGCCTCCAAATGGGTTTCTCGAGCGTCTTCTTTCCAGTGTAGCATAGGTAAGGCCAGACAAAGCTATCAATCGATCAACAATAAGTTGAGTTTCGTTGTTGCTTATTCGAGCCCGCGTATCTGCTTCCAGAACAGGAGCAGGAATTCCATACTCGGGATGTTGCCAAGAGAGAGGAAGAATAACTGAAAGAGCCTTATCTACTTGTGCAGCACCATTACTACCATCTACGAGAATTTCAATTCTGATTGGTAGGTCGTCGCGTGCAGTTTTCAAGTATGTGACCCAGATAGACGAGGCCCATATAGAAAGGTCGTCTGAGAGTGTGTTGGTGTTTTGTGTCAACTCAGCAGAATACTTGAAGGCGAATGTTCGTTCACCCTCTTCTAAGAATGTGTCAAGGAGGTCACAGTCTCGGGAAAATTTGAGAAGCCAACGATAGTCCACACCCTGCATCATCTCGAAAACGCTAGGATTACGCAAGATATGAGGAAGAATATCACCAAGAATGCTGACTATTCGGGTCGATCGACTGTCCTTTACGACACCTACTAGGATTGTACTTTTTTCTCTGGCCTTATGGTATAACTGCCTGTACAATGCGACTACTTCCTGAAACTTCTCGTACACAGCCGATCCAATGCTCGGACGATCTCGGGGATGATAAAACAAAGAACCGTCTACAAGAACCAAATCGACATAGTACTCATCAAGTACAGAAAGAGTGACTCTTAGTTCTGCGGCAATTCGCTCTAGTGACGCAAGTTGGTCAAGTTCTGGACCTGGTAGCGTGAGCATCACTGGCCTAATAATGGGCTCAGGAAAAGCGCTGGGAAAGAAATCCACACTTGGACCTTCCTCTGGACCAAATTGAAAGACCACTGCCACACCACGTGTGAGTATCAAATCTATCGACCTGAATCGTCTTCTTATCAGTCCGCCATCAACTCCTGCAATTCTCAACCCAGCCAAATCTGTGGGATTGATTTTCTTGGAGAATCTGGTTTCCACTGCATCTGCTGCAAGTGCAGGATATCTCCCCAAATCTAGCTCGCCCTTAATTTTGGATAGAACTGTGCCAAATCGCTTCCTAGTGTCCTCAACACGTTCTATCTCCTCGACTAATATGGCAAGCATTGAGTCAAGGTTATGTTTCACTCAGCCTTCCCTCTCTGCTTCTTGTGTTCTAGAGCTGCTCTAATAAGGCCCAAGTAGAGGGGGTGGGGGAAATCAGGACGAGACTTGAACTCTGGATGGAACTGCACACCTATCCAGAAGGGATGATTGACTAGTTCTACTGCGTTGATTATATCGCCACTAGTATCATACGCAGAAACAATCAGCCCCTGTTCCTTCATTCTGTTGATATATCTATCAATGAGATGGAATCTATGTCTGAACCTCTCTCTAGTTGTAGTCTTTCCGTAGATACTGTGAAGCTTTGTGTTCTCCAAAATTGAGACCTCATGCCCTCCTAAACGCATTGTTCCGCCCTTGTCGTCTACAGTCTTTTGTTCATCCATCAAGTCGATGACAGGATAGAGACTGTCTGCATCTACTTCGGTTGTATGCGCGCCCTTCCAGTCCATCAATTTTCTTGCGAAAGCCACGGTCCCAAGCTGAGCACCATAGCAGATTCCTAATAGCGGAATCTTAAGATCAAAGGTCAGTGTGGCTGCACAAATCATGCCTTCTACACCACGCTCCCCGAATCCGGGTGTCAGTAACACTCCATCCACATCATGTTAGTCCTCATGAAGACTTGCTTCATCGCAACGCTCCTCG